>JAMCQQ010000525.1 GCA_023379515.1 Actinomycetota bacterium | reverse complement strand
ATTATTGCTTATGATCCGGTAGCTGGAGAAAATTTGCAAAAATTAATGCCGCAAGTCAAAGTAGTCGATAATCCTATCGATGCATGCGTCGATTCTGTCTGGGTGCATAAAATCCTCAATTGCCAATCCTTCTTTTAAGAATTCGGGGTTGGAAAGAATATCAAATTTGCCTTTATAATATTCAGCAATTTTCTTTTGGACTATTCTGTTGGTTCCTACAGGTACTGTACTTTTATTAACAATAATTTTATAATTTTTTAATTTTTTACCTATTTCTTCAGCAAAAGCTAATACATACTTAAGCTCTGCTGCTCCATTTTCTCCTTGCGGCGTACCTACCGCACAGAAAATAATCTCCGCTTCATCCAAATATTTATCAAATGAGATATCAAATTTTATTCGATCAATTGCTAGATTTTTCTTAATTAACTCATTTATACCCGGTTCGTAGATCGGTGAAATACCCTTCTTTAATTTATCAATTTTATTTTGGTCAATATCAATACAAACAACATTATTGCCAAGTTCCGCAAGACAAACTCCTTGTACTAGCCCAACATAACCCGTGCCGATCACAACAACCCGCATATTTTCCTCCAAGACTAATAGCCAATACCTTTAAACCAGATAATAGTTTGCTTTAAACCTTCTTCAAGCTTCACTTTGGGCTCCCAGTTTAACAGTTTTTTTGCTTTTGATATATCAGGACACCTTTGAGTTGGATCATCCTTGGGCAATTTTTTAAAAACCATCCTGGAATTTGATTTAGTTAATTTCAATATTTTTTGTGCTAATTCAATCATAGTGAATTCTTCTGGATTTCCAACATTAATTGGTCCCTCGATGTTTGAATGGATTGCTTTTATCTGTGCATCTACCTGATCTTCAATGTAACAAAATGATCTAGTTTGTTTTCCATCACCAAAAATAGTTAAGTCTTCCCCTTTTAACGCTTGGCGAATAAAAGTTGAAACCACTCTTCCATCATTTGGTTGCATTTTTGGACCATATGTATTAAAAATCCGAATAATTCCAGTATCAACTCTAAAATCATGCTTATAATAGTATATTAGAGCTAACTTGCGGAACTTGGCTTCATCATAACAAGATCTTTCGCCGTATGAATTCACATTACCCCAATAAGTTTCTTTTTGGGGATGTTCTTTCGGATCACCATAAACTTCTGAGGTCGAAGTATGAAAAAATCTGGCTTTATTCTCGCGAGCAATCTCAAGCATATTTCTAGTTCCAATACTACTAGCTTCCAATGTTTCAATTGGGTTTTTGCGGTAATCCATCGGCGAAGCCGGGCAAGCTAGATTAATCACATAGTCCAATTTGTCATCTATACTGAATGGCTTAATAATATCGCACTTAATAAAATTAAAATTCGGATTGCTAATAAAACCGTTGATATTTTCTTTTTTACCTGTAAGTAAATTGTCCATACAGGTAACCTTATTATCTTTAGATTCAAGCAATCTTGCTATTAAGTTTGAACCGATAAAACCAGCTCCGCCAGTTACTAAATAATGTCTCATAATAGACTATAATTTTCTATTTTTTAGCTATTGCCCAAAGATTAGCAGTCAATTCAAAAGAACCGCTTGAAATCGTCTTGGTTTTAAAGCCAGTTCTTTTTAAAATTTCAGTCAGTGCAGAACGAGTAAATTGTTCTTTATGTTCTTCAATTTCTTCAGGGCTAACCACCCGAATATAAGCAAGAAATTTGAGAAGTTTCTCTGTCCAGCGAGATGGCGTAGTTATTATGACCATGCCTTCGTCTTTTAAAACACGCTTTGTTTCCTTAAGAATTTTTGTTGTCGATATGCGGTCAAAATGTTCGATTACAGCAAGCAAGCTAACAACATCAAAACGGTTATCTTCGAAAGGTAATTTATTGGATGCCATGTCCCATTTTTTTAATATAATTTTTGACTTTCCATCTAGTTCGATATTTTGACTATCAATTACCTGGTCTAAACCATATCTTTTTGTAAATGATTTTGCGATAGTTAAAAAAACTGGTTGAGTTCCACAGCCAAGATCCAAGATTGCCCCCTTTTTGTCATTCTTTTTGATCATATGACAGGCAAGATTAGCGCGCTTTCGAGCCAGAAAATTTTCAAGCAATCCATACCCTCTGGTTGCATTATTTTTTTCTTTTTTCTTACCAGTTGCCAGCTTAGAAAAAATATTTTTATATCCCAGAAAATTTATTGCAATGGCAATTACAATCCCGATTAAAGTATTTAGAGAGTATTCCATTCCCGATTTAGATAAAAGATAAAAGACAACTATCCGGACAATGACCGATGTGATAGTGATTAATTGAAAAAGAAAAAAAACTTTTATTAATTCTCTTCTTGCGCTATAGCGTTTACGCCAAGTGATGGTTGAATGTAGATAAAAAGCAACCAGAATCGCAAATTCTATACTAATTATGTTTGCAATATTTTGCATTAGAATTGAATTAAAATGCAAAACCTCAACCAAAATTACCATAGCGACAAATTGAGCCAGCGCAACAAGTAATCCATTAATAAAATATTTGCAGGCAACAGCAAAATTGGAGTTATTGTAATATAAAATGCACCAAAAAGCCCGAATTGCATCTTTGTAGCCGATTTTCTTTCCTTCTTCATAAGTGCGACCGTAATAAGAAACACCGACTTCATAAACTCTCGTCTTATTAGTTCTGACCAATTCACCTAATTTAGCAGTAATTTCCGGCTCCATGCCAAAACGATCTTCCTCTATATTAATTAATTTGATCACTTCCTTTTTAAATACTTTATAGCAGGTTTCCATGTCGGTTAGATTTAAGTCTGAGAAAATATTTGAAAGAGTGGTTAAAAATCTATTGGCAATCATGTGCCAGTAATATAGAACTCGATGCGGAGCGCCTCCCATGAATCGTGAACCAAACACAACGTCAGCTCGGTCATCAAGAATCGGCTTGAGCAAATTTGGATATTCATTCGGATCATACTCTAAATCGGCATCCTGAATTAGAATTATATCGCCGCTAGCTTTACTAAAGCCAGTCCTTAATGCAGCGCCTTTGCCTTGATTTTTGTCATGATGAAATATCTTGCAATCTGCTAATTTGAGGCTTTTGAGTATTTTTAAGCTGTCGTCATTTGAACAATCGTCAACTAAAATTATCTCCTTTTTAAGCCCAAGAGTATCTGCCTTCCTAATAATCGAGATAATTTCTTTTATCGTACTCTCTTCATTATATAAAGGGACGATAATTGATATAGTTGAAAACTTTTTCATTTTTGCTTCACGCTACTAATTTTATCCCATAATTTTAACAGTGTATATCCTGAAAGCAAAATGGCACAAGGCGTAATTTGCAAAACTAGTCGATCTAGAGATGTGTTAAGTTGTTGTTGGAGATTTAAGGGCGTATAAAAATATATAGCTATGTAGACTGCAATAATTATAAAAATAAACAAATAATATTTTACCGTTTTAACCCCTGCAAATAGAGCAACAATAAAAAGGAAAATGAATAACGGCCAAGTTAGGCCCCAATGAGTATAGCGCAGTACTGTTTCATTAATTATCGCCTTAAATATAACAAACAATCTCATTTTATAGTGGCTTAAAGTATAATCAATTGTTAGATTAGTCGAAGTCATAATAGTATTAAGATTATTAAACTTCGAAAATAATGTCCAAACCAACCATACGATAGAACTTATCAAAATAGGTTTTGAAGTTTGTCGGAGTGTAGAAAAAAATGGTTTCTTTTGCAAATACAATAAATGAAAACACATAAAAATTATAAATATTATATATATAATTATTCCCTCATTCTTTGTGAATGCGCCAAACCCGAACAAAAGAGAGGAGAACCATAAATAATAATTACTTTCACCCTTAAGCCAATGAATTAAAAAAGCAAAACCAGAAACTAAATAAACGGCTAATATTATATCAGCATAATTTTTCTGGGAATTTTCAACAAGCCATGGCATTAACGCAAGCATTAGAACTAAAGCACCGGGGATTGTTTTATTCTTAGAAACGGATTTGAAAAAATCTAGGGATATTAAGAGCATACTCGCATAAGTGATGATATAAATTACTTGCGCATAGCTCGTCTGCATATGACCTAGATGCAGATATATCCATGCCTGAATAAGAGGTAAGAGGATAACATAATTGCTATTAATAAATATAAAAAAATCTGGTTGCTTTAAAAAATCAAGTGGAATAGTTTCTCGTAAATAAAATATCTTTGCTTTAAAACTCCAAATTGCCCATCCATCAAAACCATAAGCTGGATTAGTTAAAACCCAACCAATCAGAACTATTGTTAGAAGAAAAATAAATAAAATAGTTAAATAATTTAATACTACTGGCTTTACTATCCTTAGACCAAGACGTTTTGTGATTAAAAGCCAAGTAAAAACCATTAGCCAGGGCACGAATAGGACTTCGGTTCGCCACGGTATTTTAAATAAATATAAAAAAAACAACTCAAAGCTTATCGCACCTATCCCAACAATCCCCGACAAACCAATAAAATTATACACCGACATTTTGTCTTTAAGTTTTATGAGTATAATGTTTATTACACAATACCCTACAAAATAAATGTAAAACGTAATCAGTGCTAATTTAATTATGTCTATCATTTTTAGTTTGGATTATATATTCATTAACAATCTGTCCAGGGGAAGATATACGAATTGCCTCTTCTTCTTTTTGAGCCTGCGATTTTCTGCCAAATTGATTATATCGATTTATGATTTCTTGTCTTTCTAATAAAAGACCTGGCACCAAAGAGATAAACCAGAGACATAGAATAATAAAAATTATTGTTTTGCCTATTGTTTTTTTAAATTTATTTTTAATCAACTCAAATCCATTATTATTACTAAAAGAAAAAATGTCGAGGCGGTTGCTTTTAATAAAGTATAATGTTTATAATGAATTAAAGTCAAATAACCCTTTGTAAACTACCGTTTTGCAAAGCCAGACGGTATATGGTTTTCTTTTTAAAAAAATAGGATTTTTATGTTTCTCATAAATTTTTTAACTCTGTTAGCATTCGCAGGAGCTTATATTTTGGCGGAAAAATTCGGCATGGACTGGATTAAGATAGTCCCAGGAACTCTGCTTCTTTATTATTTACCTGGTCACAACTTAAATTCAGTTTTATTTAGCAAACGACAAAAAGTCGAATGGTATGTAAGGCTGCCTTTAGACATTCTCGCTTCCATCAGTGTGCTATCGATTATTTATTTAATCATTCGAAATAGTTTAAACCTTCTCGAATTTAATTTAGTTTCTTTTATAATTATCATTAATGTGATATTAGCAATAGTATCTATTTTTTATGACAAGACAAAAATCAATTTAAAAAACATTTCTTTTAAATATATTACGCTAAATAAACATTTTCTGATAATTCTATTCATTCCAATTATCTTTTTTGTAATTAGATTGATTCTCAATCCTTATGTATATGATATTGATTCTTTGCATTATTTTGTAGCTTACAACAACATAATAAGGACAGGCATCGACAATGGCAGTTTGTTTGCAGGCAGAGACGCAGCTCCTTTTCTTATTGCGAGCTCACATTATGTAGCAGGTTGGAACTATATCGGCTATTTTAAAATCTTTACCCCGCTGATTCTTTACATTACCTTTAGTTAAAGACAAGAACAGCTCATTGGCCAATCTATCTGTACTAATGATACTTTCTTCTCCCATGCTTATTATTATGAATGAAGAAGTTAGACCGGAAACACTCAACATTGCATTTACCATTCCTACACTTACCCTAATCTACTTGGGAACAAAAAAAAATGATAATCTTTATATAATAATGGCTTTCTTATTTGCCGTATTATCTTTCAGGTTTCATGAATTAGGCTTTATTTTACTCTTGTCATCAATGCTTGCGCTGCTAATTAATATTGTTCGGAATTTTAAAGCGATCATTAGATTTGTCTCAAAAAAGTATAAGGTGTTGCTCCTAGCCCTCCCGCCTTATTTTTTGCTTCTTAAGGCATACCCTGAAACAATATCTGCTTTTACACAAAAAGGAATGACATCTAAATTTATCAGCGTCGCTACAGAGGGCCTTAAAAACATGACTTGGGACTGGTGGTTTTTAGATAATGCCACCACCTTTGTCGGAGGCAAGATCGGCTGGCCTGGACTTAGTGCAATATATTATTATCTGTACCACGGTATAATTATTTTATTATCAGCTCTATTTCTTTTTATAATTT
>JAMCQQ010000524.1 GCA_023379515.1 Actinomycetota bacterium | reverse complement strand
GACCAAAAATAACCTCTAATAAGCCGTTATTTCCAAGGGTTTTGTTTCGTTAATAGTTTGATTTATTTTTGTAATATTTTCCCATATTGTTTTAAGAGCTTCGTCGAACTTATATTCTTCCAATTGTTTTTTTACAGGTTCGGAAATTTCATTTTTGGGCTTTACATTAAAATCAAAACCTGAAGTTTCGCACAATTTTGCTACTCTAGAGATCAAATTTCCCAAATTGTTTGCCAAGTCGGCGTTGTAGACTTCTTTAAGTCTATTTTCTGAAAAATCTCCGTCTGCGGTTGACGGAATTTCTCTTAATAAATAATAACGTAGAGCATCCGTGCCGTATTTATCAATTATTTCATTCGGGTCAACTACGTTACCGATGCTTTTGCTCATTTTCTGTCCGTTAACTGTAAAATATCCATGAACAAAAATGGATTTTGGCAATTTTAGTCTTGCAGATAGCAAAAATGCAGGCCAGTAAATAGCATGAAAGCGAAGTATGCCTTTTCCGATAACATGTAAATCCGCAGGCCACCATTTATTATATTTTGCATCGTCCCAGCCAAATCCGACTCCGCTTTGGTAAATATTTAAGGCATCAAACCAGACATACATTCTTTGCGAATCGTCATTTGGAACAGGCACTCCCCAGTTTTTAGCTCTTTTATTGGATCTTGAAATACTTATGTCTTTAAGTCCCTGTTTAATAAATGCTAAAGCTTCTTTTTTACGATTCTCCGGAATTATTTTTATTTCATCTGTCTCAATTAGTTTTAGGATCTGCTCCTGATATTTAGATAGTTTGAAGAAATAATTCTCTTCTGTTACTTCTTCCAGTTTTTTCCCGGGATGTTCGTAACATTCCCCGTTTTCATCCAGTTCGTCTCTTTCGTAAAACAGTTCGCATCCAACACAATAAAGGCCGGTATATTCTTTTTTATATATATCGCCATTTTTAAGGCAAAGATTCCACAGTTTTTGTGATGCCTCGTAATGATTTTTATTACTGCCTTTTTGAAAAATGTCAAAATTTACATTAAGTTTTTTTGCAATATCAAAAAATAACTGGCTGTTTTTATCTACAAATTCCTGGATTGAGGTTCCTTCTTTTTCTGCAGCCTGGACATTTTTTAGAGCATTTTCATCTCCACCGGAAAGAAGGAGAGTTTCATCCCCTAAAATTTTATGAAATCGGGCGATTACATCTGCTTGTACAAATTCCAAAGTATGGCCGATGTGCGGCTTTGCGTTTACATATGGAATCGCTGTTGTTAAATAAAATTTAGCCATGAGGCTATTTTATCAGAGAGGACCCATTCGGACAAGTTTCTGAATTTTGTTTATCCTTGAGCTGTTGCTGAGACTGGTTGTGATAGTGATTGGGAAAAGAAGGCCTTACCTGTAAGAAAAAAAGTTTCTGTAGCAAAGGTAGTTTCGGTAATCTGGTCTTTTGCTATACCACAACGTCTTTCTAAGGAAAGTCCTTCTATGTTTGATTTAAAATGGCCCTGCCAGTTCATTCCTGTTCTATGACGTTCTGTATCTAGTAGTTCCTGGACGATTGGATCAATACCATTATGCACGGACCCAACAGGTTTTTGTCCTATTTCAACTCTTAGATGTGTTAAGTCCCCATGTTTTTGGGCATGCGCCGTAATGGCGCCATTTAATAAAGCTATTCTTCCGGATAAATCGGCAAAATTTTCCTCTTCCATTTCGCCTTCAATTACACGATTCCTAGCCGATGCAAGTATATTCTCTATTATTCCCGTTAAGCTTTGGAGTTGACTTTGTGCCTGTTCTGTTGCTCCGACCTGCAAAGTGTCCTTCATGACAGGATTATATAAAATGTTCTCTTTCTTGGCAAGATAATTATTTTTGTTTTACAAAAACAAACTCAAGGGTTAGGAAGACGGCGAGGAGCAGGATTAGAAAAAATGTTTGAGTGAGGTTTTGCAGGCGGAGCATCAGGTAGGAAACGGCAAAAGCTGCAATAAAAAATCCTCTTCTTTTACTTTTAAATAGTAAAGTGAAAAAGGAAAAGATAAATAAAAAAACAGATAAAAAGAAAGGAATCAAAACTGTTTGGCCGGGCAGAATATCTTGAAGATTAAATAATTGAATTTCAGACATGGGATTGGTAAAGATTATAAGATAAGCTAATCCTAAAAAGGACAAAAAGCATAAGGGTATTAATAAATTTATATTCCTTCTTTTTCTCATAATTTAAGTTTAGCATAAAGTTGACTTAACCCCTTGACAAGGTTCTAGCAGTCGTGCTATATTAGTGCTAATTACACGTTTTGTCATCCTGAACGAAGTGAAGGATCTAAACAATAAAAAGGAACGAGATTCTTCAGTCTCCGGCAAAGCCGGATCCTTCAGAATGACAATATTAAATTATGCACGACTTAACTCAAAGACAAATCCAAATATTAAAAAGTCTTATTGAAGAGTATATCAATACCGCAGAGCCTGTCGGTTCGGAGACTTTAGAGAAAAAACACAATCTCTCTGCCTCTCCAGCAACTATTAGAAACGAAATGGTAAAACTTACAGATTTAGGTTATCTTAAAAAACCCCATACATCAGCCGGTCGTGTTCCAACCCCTAGCGGCATGAAATTTTATGTAAACCAGTTAATGAAAGAAAAAGATTTATCTGTTGCAGAAGAAGTTGCTGTTAAGGAAAAACTTTGGGATTATCGTGAAAAAGAACAAAAATTCTTTAAAGAATTGACTAAAACACTGTCAGATAAAACCGGAGCACTGGCCATGGCCTCAACAGATGATGGAGATTTCTTTTGCTCAGGTTATTCAAAAATTTTAGATATTCCGGAATTTTTTGATATAGATATAACCAAAAATCTTTTGTCCTTTTTAGGAT
>JAMCQQ010000523.1 GCA_023379515.1 Actinomycetota bacterium | reverse complement strand
ATGAATACGTATTCAGGCATGAAATTATCCATGATAAAAAAATATTAAGCAGAGCTGGTATGTTTTCTAAATAGATCAGCTGCCATTAAAATGTTTATTATCCATAATACTACTGCAAAGGGAGTAATTAAGGGGGATAAAATATTCTCTAAACCATATTCAGCACTGCCCGCAATTTCACTAATCATACTTATGATGGTGTAAAGACTTATAATAATCAGCCAATACTTCCACTTTGAGGGCATTTTGAGAAGAATAAAGGGAATCAGCCATAAAGGATTTGCCCCGCTTATGATAACTGCTGCAAAGATCAGCATATAAATTAATATTTCATTAAGAAGATTTGTTTTTTTCCGCAAAAGCATGAAAAAGGTTAATACAATAATAGAAATATTGGTAATGGATTTATATATGGCGTTGTTTAAACCCTGATCACCCAGAAGCAGTAAACTAGCAAAAATACCAACTCCCCAGACACCATACCCGCCTCTGTATGATATTGCCGGATGGATTATATCTAATACCGAAGCATGAAAAATTATTGAATATAAAAGGATAGAAATAAGAGGAATTATTAAAGAAATTATATACATATAGCGCTTCTTTGAATATTTCAGAAAAAACGGCAGAAAAATAAGCGGCCAGACTTTTGCCATTACGGCAAACCCAAACGATACACTGGTAAGAAATTCTTTATGCCGTTTAAAAAGATATATTGCCAAAAGACTGAAAAAAAACGGCACAACCTCAATTTGACCTTGCGCGGATGATAATAAAACCATACTGGGATTTACAGCGTATAGAAAAGCAAGTTGTACATTTTTCTTTGATAAATAATATATAAGAACAATAATCGCAATATTAAAAATACTCAAAAAAAGTTTTAGAAAAAGCATATAAGGAAACCCATAAGTCGAGAACAGTATTGATAATGCTTCAATATAATTTAACCCGGGAAAAAAAGGATAGTGATAATATGCTACTGCAGGATATAGTGACTTTTTCTGTAGAGTTAATGTCCCGACGATCTGACACGAAAAAGTATCATAATGTTCCAGATTAACAAACGAAAATACTATTAATAAATGTATGAATGAGCTAAAAATGATTATTTGACCTAGGGAAAGATGTATCTTTTTACTGATCCCAATAATAGTTAACAACAGCAATAAAATAGAATAACCAATGATAAGGAACACATGAAAGGGCGTCATTAAAAATCAATAATAACATTATTTTGAATATAAGAGGTAGAAATAAACCTCAACTCCCAGCATGTCTTTAAAGAGGGAAATTCCTTCTTGCAAGGTTTATAAATCATATTTATACTGAGTGTAGATAAAATATATGGAAGAAAATCAAAAACCGCAGCCAACTGCACCGCCGCCATCTAATCTGCAGCCGCCAACCCCGCCGCCTGTTAAATCAAGCAATACATTTTTACTGGTAATTGTTTTTATTCTCTTGCTGGTTATTGCCGGCGGAGCGGCCTGGTATTTTTTCCTGAAATCCTCAGTTACCCAGCCTGCATCCATAACCCAGATTTCTCCGACTCCAATTGTGGTTTCCCCTACCTCGCAGGTACCGGTAGCCAGCACTTCCAGCACTCCCTCTATTGCTGTTGCAGGTTGTGCAATGCCTACTTTTGCTCCCAGCTCAAACCCGAATATAAAAAGATTTATTTCAAAAAAGAATTGTATTACGTTCACTTATGAAGAAAAACAGGATATAGAAACAGCAGCAGTCTCAGAACAGGACAATAAAATTTATATTTACTCCACCAGATTAAATAAACCTACTGAAGGCCAGTCGATTGAGGTTATTAAAAAAGACCCTCAGGACAACCTCAAACAGGCTATCAATAAACAAATTCTTAAAGGTTATTCAGCAGCAGACTGCATCCTACTGCCTCATAAATTATCTTTTTTGCCGGCCAGTTTTACGGCAGTATCTATGGATGTGCCTAGAGCAGCTGATGAGGAATTTGATTTGAGCATTGCGGAGCAAAAAGCCGAAAAATGTCCTAAATATATCGGAATCAACGGACTGGAGTATTTTCTGGAGGATACCAAACATCCTGACCGGATGTTTTTCCTGAGAATCGGCCAATATGGCATTACCGCAGACAGCTCCGATCCCAATAATATAAAAGCCTGGCAGGATACAATCGAAGTATATTAAATTTATTACACCCTTCTTTTTACCTAAATCCCAAATAATTTATAATCAATACTTAAATATATGGAATCAATTGAAGATTTAGTTTCCCAATGTGATAAAAAAACGCTGGCTGTCTGGGCAAAAGTTCTCAAAGCAGAAGGTCAAAGCAGAAGGTAAAGACGTAATTAAAGAACAGGAATGGCAATATCAGCATTTGAAAAATTTACATGCGTTATTTCCTTTCAATACCGCATTGTAAATATCCTTAAAAAAAATAAAATTACCGCTGCTGCTAATAAAATATGGATAAAACTGCCTGCAATATGCAGAAACAACCCTCCCAACCACAATATTATAAGTAAAACTATTATCAGTTCGATCATTCGGCCTCCTTAAAAAGGTTAACTTTTTATCATTAAATGAAATTTACAAAACGGTAATAGAAGAGTGAGGGTGCATATAGTAAAATATAAAGGGTTGGAGTTATGCCGATGTAGCTCAGCTGGTAGAGCAGTGCTTTCGTAAAGCATAGGTCGTCGGTCCGAATCCGACCATCGGCTCCCTGAATATGCATCATTTTTTAAATAGAAGAACAAAAGAAGAAAGAAAGCAGGTCAGACAATTATTTCTTGCTGTTGCTGGCATTGTCTCGCTTATTTTTATTTTCGTTTTTGTCGGTCTTCCCAGTTATATTAAATTAAGCAGTTTCATTGCTAATTTCAAAAATGAAACACCGCAGACAAATTCCTCATCAGCTGCT
>JAMCQQ010000522.1:2480-2935 GCA_023379515.1 Actinomycetota bacterium | reverse complement strand
AAAAATTTATAAAATTTAGACTCCAGGCTTTTAAGGGGTTAAATTGAATACCAAGCAGAAAGGAAGCTTTAATGTCTGTAAAATTTGAAGATAAATCGTGGGTAGAACTAAAAAAATATATTGATGGCAATGGATTAATACTGGTCCCTATCGGTGATGTCAAACAGTATTGCCTTCTGGGTATCCTGACTCACTGTTAATGAACCGGGCCAATTTTTTCTTATAAATTCTCCATTATATGACTGCCACATATCCGGTGTAACAAGCACAGGGATTTTATCCTTTATATTTTCTGCTACAGCCTTTGCCAGTTCTCTGCCAATTACCATATCGGTACTGACAGGCAAGTGCGGCCCGTGCTCTTCTATCGCACCGATAGGGACCAGTATTAATCCATTGCCATCAATATATTTTTTTAGTTCTACCCACGATTTATCTTCAAATTTTACAGACAT
>JAMCQQ010000522.1:0-2391 GCA_023379515.1 Actinomycetota bacterium | reverse complement strand
AATTTTACAGACATTAAAGCTTCCTTTCTGCTTGGTATTCAATTTAACCCCTTAAAAGCCTGGAGTCTAAATTTTATAAATTTTTTATAGCTGCTTCTTCAATTTCTTTTAAAGCTCTTAATTTGCCGGAATCTATAACCGGCTCAGGCGGAAAATTTTCTGATAATATTTTCTCTAATTTTTGTTTTGCCCTGCTTAATATATCCCTACTTCCTCTCTCCTGCCATATATTATAATTTTGTCTTAAAAATAAATCCCAGTCCCACTGCTCCTTTTTAAAATTTTTGAAAGTATGTTCTTCCTTTATAAAATTGCCGCCAATTCCTACTTTTCTGATCACATCATAAGCCAGAGTATCCGCACTTACTTCAAAACCTTTCCTGATCCTTGACAGGTAAGAAAGCCCTTCATCATCAATAAGCATTTGCTC
Organism: Actinomycetota bacterium; assembly: GCA_023379515.1. The sequence continues at coordinate 1,961 of JAMCQQ010000522.1, read as the reverse complement.
AAGACTTAAGCCCACACCTGATCCTACAACACCAACCGGTCCATAACCATATATTGAGAGCATTTCAGCACCTGCAGAAATTCCAAATGCTGCGCTTGCTGCAGCTTCATACCCTCGCTGAAAATCACAGCAATTGGAATCAGAGATATGAATATTGCAGCAGCATGAAAGTCCATATTTTCTTGCTATTTGCGTTACTCCTGCTGAAAGAAGCGTCTGTTCCGGTGAGCCATATGAACAAATACCTGGTTTCATATCAAGAATATGGCAAACACTGGCGTGTGCAATTGGTTGTTTGGGGTTTAAAAGATAAATAATAACAATCCCCATTAAAACTTCAGCATTCTGCAGCGAAATAGTTCCTGCCAGGGTTACTGGTCCAGATCCTCCTGCTGTTACCATAGGTCCCAAAAATATGGGTTGCTCATATTTAGAATATTCAATCATTATTTCAAGAGTATGCGGTGAAAATTTTAATGGGCTTATTGATTCGGCAAAATAAGTTACAGGTTTTTTCTTTTTTAATTCATTTTCACCTCCGGCTAAAACCTTAGCCATTTCTAAAATATACTTAGCCGAATTGGCTGAATAAGTCCAGGTAGTAACAGGTTTTTTTGAATAAATAAATAGATTTTTATAACAAACAACGTCAGCGCATTTAGCAGGGACATCTTCCGGTAAACAGTATGCCGAAACTGTGTTTATATTTTTTAGATAATTACCCAGTACAATACCTTTTAAAGTATCATTCAGGGTCCCTCTTCTTTTTTTATTCAAAGTCAGTTCTATTATATCCGGAGTTGTATCCATAGTAAGTTTTAAATTGCCGTCATTAAATGAAATCTTATTATCTTCAATATAAGGGATAGAACTGAATTCTTTTGGTATTTCGTTTAATGCTTTTTCAATAAGGGTGGGGTTAACTTTTACAATTTTACTTTTATAATCAACTTCGCAATTATTTTTTTCCAGTAGATTAAGTATGAATTCATTAGGAATATAAAACCCAATCTCCGATAATATTTTTATGCTGTTATTATGAATTAATTCAATTTCTTCTGCAGTCAAAAATCCTATCAATCCGTTAAGTTTACCCATCTTTATTTCTCCAATCATTTATTTCATCCAAAGGGAAAATCGGGTGTGGTATATTCTTAAAGGTAAAGATATTTAAATTGGAAGAGGTTAAGCCCGGACAATCCGCCAGTACGATTTCATCAGCTATAGGTTCATATGCATCTCTGAATCCTACAGGTGATTTAACAACTACTACTCTGAAATTTTCGGGCTCCAGCCCGGCATTTCTAAAAACGTTAAGTTCAAAAACAGGACCTATTTTTTCACTTACAAGTATTGTAATTGATCCAATTTCCAAAACTGCAACTTTACCCATATTCACATAATTTTTACCTACATGCCCATCTATAATAAATTTGCCGTCAGTAATGTTTTTTACCATGGCAGTTATTTTTAAAGATTTGCTAAAAATTTTATCTGTTTTTGCACCTATTTTACAGGTAATAATCTTCCCTGCTCCGGCTTTTAAAGCTTGCTCGACGACTTCCTTGTCTACAACTGTCAAAAGTGCAGGAAATTTAATATTCTGTTTTATTAATTCCGAAAGAATACAGGTATTATCCCCGGTGCCACCGGACAATGTTGAATCGGAATCAGAAATTACCATTAAGCCTTTTTTCATTTTTGAAGCTGTTTGAATTGCAATAGCCGGAGGGGTTTCTTTAACAAAGAACTCTCTTCGCAGCTTCCATGCCAGATCCGATATTTTTTCCGCGGATTTTTGTGCATCATTTATGTTAATATTATCATTTCCCTCTTTTAAATTATTGGAGTCATACTGAAAATAGACCAGGGTACTCCAACCCAATTCAGGTACATCCAGCCATGGTTGAACAGAAAAAAAGGATGCACAAAAATCCGCGGAAAAAATATCGGATCTGGCA
>JAMCQQ010000521.1 GCA_023379515.1 Actinomycetota bacterium | reverse complement strand
AAATAAAATATTATGATTCTGTGTTTTCAAAAAGCCCCAAAACTAAAAAAGAAGCAGTAAGATTACCTAAGAAATGTATAGCTAAATCAGAACTTCACTTTATATATTTTATCAGAGAATTATTTAAAGGATATCGTAATTTAACAGTAGGATTGTATCATTGCAAGGGTTATCAATTAGCCGTATGGGCAAGTAGCATTACCGGAAATGACCCTCTTATAACTATTGACGATAAAATTGTTTGCCAGTAAGACGAATTAGGATTTTTGGTTGATTATCCGATTCAATCTGATATTAACGAGTCTTGCGTAGGCGGAGAAGTGTTTTTAACGGATTTTAATATACCCCCCTATTATTTTAACATACAAGACCTTATTGACAACTATAATAATAATTCTACAACATATTTTACTTCATTTAATCCGCTTATTTATACTATAAACTTAGAAAAACAAAATGACCAGCCTGTATTTGAAGGCTATTCTAATGGTAACGGATTAGATTTTGGATACTATGTATATGCCTTACAATATGTAGATTCTGCCGGGAATAGATCTTCTGTCGGAACTTTTACTCCGATGATTCCTGTTATTTCTAATTATACTACCTCATTAAATAATACAAATGTTCCAAATCACTTAACAAGAGGCAGCAGTAATAATTTTCTTAAAAAATATGGGATTAATTTAAGATACAGAATAACAAATACAGGCAACTATGCTTTTGTAAACATTATCAGAGTAAAATGGAATGCAGAAGCCCCTGCTAATACCGTACCGTCTGCACAATTTTTTACTGTTCCATATACTTTATCTAATGAAGAAACTTCTACACAATATTTTACTGATAACACTACTGTTATTTGGTCTGAACTCCCGCCTGCGGACGAAACACAGGTTTTATCAGTAGTTCAGGCTGCTAAAGGAATAAGATACTATGATAACAGGATTGTTCTAATGAACATTAAATATGCTTCAAAAGATTTAACTTCAACAAATATAGATATTCCTGTTATTAATGATGAAAAAATGTTTCCTTATATACATAATATGGGAGTCAGGGGACATTCTATACCAAGAAATACTACATACTACAGAGGTCACAGGGCAGGCGAAAGGTCAGGATTTGCTGTTTTATGTAAGGATTATAATGGCGAAGATGCCTTTGCATTTCCAATTGAAGATATTGGCGGAGACGTAACATATTTATTTCCCAATAACAGAGAGAGATTAAGTCAAAACAGTTTAGATGTTTCAGTAGTAAATGGTCAGGGAGCTGTATGGTCTGCAACAATTAACAGTCATAATAACGATGACCAATATTATACTAACGAAATTATAAATTTAGAAGCCAGATCAACACTTGTTGCCAAACCGCAACTTCCCGCATATTCGGCTAAACAAAAAATGCCATTAACATCTACAATAGGAGTTCATTGGGATGTTAGTTTCAATCCAATACATCCTGTTCATCAAGATGATATTACGATACAAGGTCATCAGGAAACGGTGGTAGATAAATTGTTTTTAAATTCTTTATTGAATCAATCTGTCAATATTCCTTCTGGTCATATTTTTGCTCCTGAATTATATTCCAAAGGATTAGGAATAACTGGGATTACAGGACTTCCTGCGTGGATAAAATCTTTTTCTATAGTAAAAACAGAGCCGGTAAAAAGAATTATAGCACAGGGAATTGGAACGTATGCCTTTACAAGCTTAAATAATAGTGATAAGCAGCTATATAAAATATGGTTTTCTTCCAAAGAAATTGACGAATTAAATATAAATATATTAGAAGCAACCAAATTACAATTTATTAGTCCTTTAGGATTTCATTCTGAGATTTATAATGCTTTTAATGACGAGCCGGACATAGGTATAGGCTCTGGAAGCATTCACGGTATAGATATGATGTGTTATGCGAGAATTGGACACAATAAAGCCGGTTCAGACCATACCAATTATTTATTAGAAAGAGCTGGTGGCGTATTGGATTATTATACTGAATTTGGTTCATGGAGAAACTTACAGCCAGAGGCAAATAATCCTTTTTATGATGGTACTCAGGTTAATGGAAATAAGAAATTTACTATATCAACATCTACTCCTCCGGTATTAATTACGCCAACTAATTCCAGATATTCTTATTGGGAAATTACAGTAAACGAACCTATCTACCAAAATCCCACAGCGCCAGCAGGAGGTCATGTAAATGATGCTATAGTGCAAGCGTATCACGAACCATTTTACTTAGTAAACCTAATCAATGACGAAGCGGAATTACCACAAAATAACGTAACCACATATTACAAAACAGGTCATCATCAAAAAATAGAAAGCATAATAGGAACCGGGACAGGGTCTTCGCAAACCATACAGCTTTGTGACGAAAGATATGACGACTGTATTCCTTCTGAATACTCAGGGGATATAAACACCGGAATAGATCAAAGACCATTAATAGACACTTTTATCTGGATTAAAAACAAGATAGATGGAACAGAAAAAAGATGGTTAAATATTACCCATAAAACCACTGCGATAAAAAATACTATAATATCCGACTTGAATTCTCAGGGTTATTATGATATTCCAATAGCCACTTATTTCCCTAATCCATATTTTGAGTTGTCGGATATAAGGATATATGGGGTTTATACTTCAGATTGGAACATGTTAAGTGATAAAGACGGGAAAGATGCTAAAATAATATTTAACAATATCTCGGATAGTTCAGGAGTTCCACTATTATCAGATTACTGCCTTCCTCTTGTAGATAATTATATAGTTATAAAATATGATTACCGGTTTCCTTTAAAAGTTTTTGGAGGAGATACCATAATTTCAGAAGATACAGCTTGTTTTATAGATGGCAAAACAGATTCTAACGGAAATGGAGGGGTTAGCGTGGGTGAATTATATCTGCAAACTGCTTTTCCTTATTTTGGAGTATCGTTTAATAACGCCCAATATAAAAGATTAAAAAAAGCTACGGCACATTATTTAAACGGAGCCATACAGCAAAAGGATGATTACGGTATTGAGTATGTAAGGCAATTATGTGTCAATTTTTTCCATGAAACAAAAATTCATATGCCTTACGAGTATAATGATGTAACGTCAAATCAGGGATGGTATTATCATAATAGTAGAAATTTCCCACATACTCATTATATAATGAGACCGGAAAAATGGAAAGATAGTGGTTTAAAATCTGAAAATTTTAGTAGTAATAGCGGTGCGATTAATGATTTTTATG
>JAMCQQ010000520.1:3075-3837 GCA_023379515.1 Actinomycetota bacterium | reverse complement strand
TTTTTTATTTTTTAATGGTTGAATATAGTTTTCCATAGTTACCATCACTTCACCTATTAAAGAAGAAACAGAAGATAAATTAATAGATAAAATGATAGATTTATTTATTGAAAGTGATGCAGTTATTGTATCCGATTACGGTTATGGAATTTTGACAGAAAAAGTTATTAAGACTCTTTCAGCTCTTCAGAAGAAATCTAAAAAAGTATTGGTTGTTGATTCAAAATATTTAGGAAAATATAAAAATATGGATATTACAGCTATTAAACCAAATTATAATGAAGTTACTGCTATTTTAGGTTTAAACGACAAAAGAGATTATGATTCGAGAATATCTCAGGTTACAGCTTTTAAGGAAGAAATATTAAAGATTACGAATTCCAAAATTGCGGCTGTTACTTTGGATATTGATGGCGCTTTAATAATTGAAAAAGATTATGTCTATAGAACTTATACCAGAGCTGTCAGAAATATAAAAGCCGCTGGAGCAGGAGATACTTTTACAGCAGCTTTTGCACTGGGACTTGCTTCAGGAGCTACAGTTTCCCAAAGTGCTGAAATTGCATCTATGGCTTCTTTTATTGCTGTTAGAAAAGATGAAACTGCTTTTTGTACTTTAGACGAACTGACAAGTTTAATGCTTGGAAACGAAAAATTTGTAACATCAATAAATAAATTTAAAATAATACTTTCAGAATATATAAAACAGGGAAAAAAGATTGTTTTTACCAATGGGTGTTTTGATATCTTACATAAAGGTCA
>JAMCQQ010000520.1:0-3065 GCA_023379515.1 Actinomycetota bacterium | reverse complement strand
CTGAAGGAAGAGGATTTTGGCTATATACCGTAAAAATTATTGCTATGTCAAATTTCTTACTTTTTAAAAGACCTATTATTTTTTCCAATCCTTTAAATCCTTTGGAAGACAGGGTATCAGTTTTATCGGGATTAAGTTCTGTTGACCATATTATTCCGTTTGATGAAAATACTCCGATAAATCTTATAAAAATTGCAAAACCGAATGTGTATGTAAAAGGCGGAGATTATCAAAAAGTAGATCTTCCCGAAGCACCAATTGTGGAAAGTTACGGGGGAAGAGTTGAAATACTCCCCTATCTTAAAGGCCATTCCACAACCAATATAATTGAAAAAATTAAAGAAAAATCATTGAGAAGAAGTGATGGTAACTATGGAAAACTATATTCAACCATTAAAAAATAAAAAAGTTTTATGTATAAGACTTGACAGTATTGGGGATGTAATTATGACATCTCCCGCCATTAGGGCAATTAAGGAAACAAGTCCTGAAAGTAAAATTTCTTTACTCACCTCAACATCAGGGTCATCTATAGCAAATTACATAAAAGAAATAGATGAAGTAATTGAATTTGATGCAGATTGGGTTAAGAATAATAGTCAAAAAGGATTAAAAGGATTGGAAAAAATAATAGGTCTTTTAAAAAGTAAGAAATTTGACATAGCAATAATTTTTACGGTATATAGCCAAAATCCTCTTCCTTCAGCAATGCTTGCATATATGGCCGACATACCTATTAGAATTGGTTATTGCCATGAGAATCCTTATAAGCTGCTTACTCATTGGATTCCAGATCCGGAACCTGTAAAATTTATCAGACATGAAGTGAGAAGACAACTCGATTTAGTGAGTTTAGTCGGGTGTAAAACAAAAAATGAATTATTCTCCTTATCTATATCTAAAAAAGATAAATATGAAACTTTTAAGATACTTTTTAATTTAGGGATAGACTTTAATAAAAAATGGATAGTAATGCACCCGGGAGCTTCGGAGAAAATAAGAAGATATAGTGCAAAAGAATTTGCAAAAGTTGGTCAAGAGTTAATTAGCAGAGGATTTCAAGTTTTGATTACGGGAGGAAAAGAAGAAATAGAACTAACCAAGAGTATTCAGAAAAAAGTCGGTGTTAATTCGGTCAGCCTTGGAGGAAAACTATCTCTAGCGCAGTTTATAAGTACAATAGAAGCTTCAGTTTTGGCAATAACAAATAATACCAGCACTTCTCATATTGCAGCAGCTGTTAAAACCCCTGTTATTGTACTTTATGCAAAAACCAATCCCCAGCATATTCCTTGGCAAAGTAAAAGCAAAGTTTTATACTTCGATGTTCCCTGCAAAGCATGCAGGAGAAATATTTGTATAGGAAACCATTCGAAAGGAAAAGAAAAATTAAGTTCTAAGCAGATTATTGATTCTATTTCAGATCTTTTTAATGATCAAAAAAAGGAGGTGTTTAAAAGTGAGAAAAATAAATATCTTAATATCAACCTTTAATAGGCCTACAGCTTTAGCGGTTACTCTTACAAGTCTTTGCTTTCAAAGTTATAGCAACTTTAACTTAATAATTTCTGATCAGAGTGAATATGAAAATCCCTTTAAGAATCCATCTGTAGAAACTATTTTAAGAGTATTAAAATCATATGGTCACAATATAGAAACTTACAAGCATCTGCCAAGAAAAGGAATTGCCGAGCAACGTAATTTCCTTTTTAGTAAATCCTCTTCTGATTTTGTTCTATTTATTGATGACGATGTTATTATGGAACCTTACGTTATCTCCGGAATGGTGTCTGTTATGGAAAAAGAAAAATGCGGTTTTACCGGAAGAGCTGTAATTGGTTTAAGTTATATTGGCGATTTCAGACCAAATGAACAAAAAATAGAATTTTGGGAGGGACCTGTTTTTCCTGAGAAAGTAAGACCTGAAAATGAATCCTGGAAAAGGTATAAGCTTCATAATGCAGCAAATATATATCATGTTGAAAAGATACTGGGGTTAATAAATATAATCAAAAAAATATATAAAGTAGCCTGGGTTGGCGGTTGCGTGATGTACGATTCAGAAAAATTGAAATCAGTAGGGGCATTTAATTTTTGGAAAAATCTTCCCTACAATAATTGTGGAGAAGATGTTCTGGCACAATTAAGAGTAATGGAGAAATATGGGGGTTGTGGAATAATTCCTTCCGGTGTTTATCATCAGGAATTACCAACAACCATTGAAGATCGTACCATCAATGCTGTTAATTTTTTAAGAAAGAGATAATAGCTAATTTTGACATCTTCTGTTTTTAATTCTATTATTAGGATAGTGTCAATAATAAAAACCGCCTATAAAGATTTAATTTCCGACCATAAAAAGGATGTGCACTTCTGGATGTTTATAACATTTCTTCCTACCTTTATATTTTTAAGACTTCTGGTTTATTCATTTGTCTTTAAGCCTCCCTATTTTTTTATTAGCATAAACGGCGAGCACATACACCACTTTACATGGGGAATTGCTACTTTGGCTATCACAGGTTATTTAGGATTAAAGGCTGAGTCAATGAGGACAAAAATCTGGATAGCAGCTTTTTTTTGTATTGGGCTTGCTTTAGCTTTTGATGAATTTGGAATGTGGCTCCATTTAGAAGATGATTACTGGACAAGACATTCCTATGATGCAATATTAATTATATCGGCTTGGCTTTTAAATACCGTTTACTTTTATAACTTTTGGTCGCATTTATTTAGGCACATATTCAGAATAAAACCTAAACAAAATTAATTTTTACTTCATCGTTAGCTAGAATTTTTTTATTTTTTATCGTACCTTCGGGAAGTTCTATTACTCTCTTAAAGATTGGATTCCAAAAAAGTATTTTATTAGGATTAAAGTTTTCTTTAATAATTTTTATTTTGTTGGACTTATCTAATATTAAAATATCAATTGGAAATTTTAAGCCAAAAGTATGTATCCCAAATCTTGTTTCAAAATAAACAGCTCTTGGAGTTTTTTCAAACATCAATCCTTTTGATTTTTCTATTATTCTTGATAATTTCTTAATGCTTAAAGTAATCAC
>JAMCQQ010000519.1:1485-6807 GCA_023379515.1 Actinomycetota bacterium | reverse complement strand
ATTTTTGCAGCTTCATCAAAAAACCATCTGCCGGGAGGATCAAAAAACTCAAAAAATATCTGTAAGTTTTTATCGAGCCGTTTTGCACATTCAAAAAATTCCTCCACATACTGCCTGCCGTTACTGTTCAAATCTCCAAGTAAAAATATCGGGGAATTTATAAACTTACCAATATTTTTTATTTCATCAACAAGTCTTTGAGGACTTCTAAATGCCGGCTTTGTTCTTTCTCCAAAAATCTCGAATGCATATCTGGAACCACCGCAATTCGAGCAGTTTCTATTACAGCCTCTTACCACAGTGATAGTTGTAATAGGATATTTAAACCAGTCACAGAATGGAACCAGGCTTCTTATATCCTTATACCGGAGTGCCTCCTTAAACATTATGCTATAGTCAAAATCTATTTCTTCCAGATCGGTAGAAATACACTTTAAGGGATTGTAAACAGGCTTTCCGTCTTTTTTCCATATCAAATTTGGAATATCCCTAAGATCTTCGGGACCGCCGTTCTTGATTGTTTTTATCAAATTAAACAGCGGCTCTTCGGTAGAGTCGCCTCTGACGATGTAATCGACTTCCGGAAATTCTGCAAGCTCTTTGTAAAAATAAGATGCTGAAAAACCTCCAAAAATTACGGGAACATCAGGATGATATTTTTTTATTATTTTTGCTATTTCTGTAGAACCCTGACAATGAGGAAGCCAATGGAGATCGATTCCAAAGGCATGGCACTTAAGATTTTTTATGAATTTCTCAACATCCAGACCGGGTTCCTGGTACATCCGGTAGGCTAAATTTATTATTCTTGCATGCAAGCCTCTTTTGAACAGATAATTTGCAATGGTTAAAAATCCGATGGGGTACATTTCAAAAATAGGAGTAGAGGGGACAAGGTCGCTCATCGGACCAAACATTATACTTTTCTTCCTGAAATCATAAACACTGGGTGCATGAATCAATATTAAGTCAGGTTTCATAAACAGGACCTTTCCAAAACTTTAAAATTTGCTTTAAGCCAACCGGGTTTCAAATTTGATATGATATCATTTAATTCGCTTTTAATAAAATTTTTTTGGTAGCTGATATTTTTAATTTTTTTAAGACTGGATGCTTCTTTGGGAAGCTGATTGAAAAAATTTTCAAGATCATTATAAGCTTTGATCATTATGAATTTATTTATCAAGTCTGCAGGAAACTTTATTTTTTTACAGTCTGCAAACAGACCCCACCCTATAATAAATGAAGTTTTGAACAGTGAATTTATACCAATTATCAAATCAAGACTTTCATCTATTAATTTTCCTATTTGATTTTCATATTTTTTAATAACTTGCGGATAATTTTTTTGGGCAGCAGCTCCTCTGTTTATTTCGATTATGTCTTTATTTATCACTTCGACTAATTGCTGGTGAAAGAGGAGCTTACTTTTATGCGCCTGCTTTAAGGAATGAAGTATTTCTTCAAAGATCAGAAAATCTCCGTATTTCATAAAATAAACTACCGCCCTTGAATAAAAAATATCTCCGAACAGGAGATCGAGAGTATAAGATTTTTCATTTTTATGACCAAACTTTTTGTTACCTGTCAATAACATAAAATCATTGGCATTAAAGCTGTGCATGTTTATTCCGATCGCAGTCAGCTCAATTCCTGCCAGCAGATTTGTCAGCTTATATAAAAAATCAGATGAAAATACTGAAGCGGCAGGAGAATCATTATTTATAAATGACATTACATTCTGACTGTGGATCAAGCTTGGATTTAAAAATTTCTTAAAATTATAAGGAAAAAGATTGGAGATATATTTTACTTCTTTTACAACTAATTCTCTTACCTTTTTTTCAACAACGCTCAATTTTCTTGCCTTCGGTCCCAGACCCTTTTTGCCTTGCCCTCACTCCTGGCAATTGTTTTTGGTTCTTTAAGGCTTACCTTTATCCTGATGCCTATGGCAGAGTAAAGCCTGCTCTCAATAGACTTCTCAAAAAATTCGAGGTCCATCAGTTTTTCATGGAATATATCTTCCGAAACTTCAACCCATACTTCTATCTTATCCATGAAATTATCCTGGGTAATCACTATCAAATAGTGAGGCTCAAGGTCTTTTATTTTAAAAATGACTTCTTCTATTTGAGATGGAAATACATTAACTCCTCTGATTATGAGCATATCGTCAGTTCTGCCCATAGGCGCTGCCATCTTTACAAAAGTTTTTCCGCAACTGCATTTTTCACCCATCAGATATGAAATATCTTTTGTCCGGTACCTTATTACAGGAAAAGCTTTTTTAGTAAGAGACGTAAAAACCAGCTCACCCTTGCTTCCTGCAGGTAAAGTTTTCCCAGTTTCAGGATCAATAACTTCAGTGAAAAAATGATCCTCATTTATGTGGAGGCCATCCTGAACAAGACATTCACATGAAACTCCGGGCCCTATGACTTCACTAAGTCCATAACTGTTAAAGGCTTTCATATTGATTCTGCTTTCAATTTCCGACCGCATGGATTCTGTCCATGGTTCTGCACCTAAAAAACCATATTTCAAATTCAGCTTGCTTAAATCCATTCCTGCTTTTGCTCCAACTTCTGCAATATGCAAAGTATAAGATGGTGTGCACGCAAGTACGGTAGATTTAAAATCAGCCATGATTTTCAATTGTCGTTCAGTATTTCCTGCCGAAATCGGTATTACCAATGCACCAAGCTTTTCGGCTGCATATTGAAATCCAAAACCACCTGTAAAAAGACCAAATCCATGGCTGACCTGAACGATATCTTCTTTTCTTACACCAACGTCATACATTATACGGATCAAATTATCCGCCCATATTTCAAGATCCTCTCTTGTGTAACCAACAACTGTCGGATTACCCGTTGTTCCCGAAGAAGCATGAATTCTTATAACTTCGCTCAATGGAGTACAAAATAAACCAAATGGATAATTTTCACGCAATTCGTCCTTAGATGTAAACGGCAGTCTTTCAATATCTCTTAAATCCTTTAATTTGTCAGGGTTTAAGCCTGCTTCATCTATTCTTTTTTTGTAAAATGAGTTGTTGTTATAGCAATGCCATAATGTCTTTTTTAGGTTTTCAAGCTGGAGAGCAGAAATTTTATCACGGCTTGCTGTTGATATTTCAGGATCCCAAAAATTCTGATTATTTTTTAAAGATTGACCCATTATTTTTCCCCTTTTCTCCTATCAAGCACTCTTTTTGCCTTGCCTTCGCTTCTTTTTATGGTTTTTGGTTCCTTTAGCTTTACATCTATATTTATTCCAATGGCAGAATAGAGTTTGCTTTCTACCGAAGACTCAAATTTTTCAAGATCATTCATTTTTTCTGAAAACACATCTTCCGAAACCTCAACCCAGAGCTCGATGGTGTCAAGATAATTCTTCCTTTCCACAACAATGAGATAGTGCGGTTCTATTTCTTTTACTTTCATAAGGACTTCCTCGATCTGTGACGGAAATACATTAATCCCTCTTATAATCAGCATATCATCAGTTCTGCCCATTGGTTTTCTCATCCGGCTATGCGTTCTGCCGCATGCACATTGTGCATCATTGAGGACGGAAAGATCTCTTGTCCTGTACCTTAAAAGGGGCATGGCTTCTTTTGTAAGCGAAGTGAAAACAATTTCTCCCTGTTTTCCTGGTTCCAGGACTTTATCTGTCGCAGGGTCCACAATTTCAACAAAGAAATGGTCCTCTGCAACATGAAGCCCTTTCTTTTGGGTGCACTCACATGAAACCCCGGGACCGATTATTTCGCTCAGTCCATAGATATCAATTGCATCAATGAACAACCTTGACTCTATTTCCTGTCTCATTTCTTCGGTCCACGGCTCCGCTCCAAAAATACCGGTCTTCAGCGGCATTTTTGAAAAATCAACTCCCATTTCATTGCCGACCTCCGCAACAAAGAGAGCATAAGACGGTGTGCAGCATAGGACAGTTGAACCGTAATCAGTCATTATTTTTATCTGCCTTTCGGTAACTCCGCCTGATACAGGAATTACTGTTGCTCCAAGCAGTTCTGCTCCATAATGAAGGCCCAACCCGCCTGTAAAAAGTCCATAACCATAGCTATTCTGAATGATGTCATTTTGTCTTACTCCGGTACCATAGAGATCCCGTGCTATCAAATTCCCCCAGAGCACAATATCATTTTTAGTATAACTTACAACTGTGGGGTTTCCTGTAGTTCCTGACGAAGAATGGATCCTGACAATGTCCTTCATAGGCCTGGCAAAAAGCCCAAAAGGGTAATTATCCCGGAGATCATCTTTTGTAGTAAAAGGTATCTTTACGATATCAGCAATATCATTAAATTTATATGGATTCAATCCGCAGCTATCAAGCCTATCTTTGTAAAATTTAACATTCTCATAAACATTTACAAGTGTTGCTCTTATTCTTTCAGTCTGCAGTTCTCTCAGTTTTTCTCTGGGCATGGTTTCATGTTCACCGTCCCAGTATAAACCATTCATTAAAAACCTCCTGGAAATCCACTCAAAACTAATATTAATATAATCTCTGCATGAATCCAGGCAGAGATTATATTTTATATTTTAAATAATTTTTTTACACTATTTTTTTAATAAGCAAATCAAACTTTATCCGGTTTATATCGTACTATCAGACTGCCTGATCAGGTTTGAATGCTTTTTCCACCATTTCACTTGGCATAGGTTTTGTGCAAAGTGTCACTATTACCGTAACAATAAATGCAAGTGGAAATGCTATAACAATTGAATCCATACTCTTCCATGGTGCACCCAGCAGACTTGTTTTTCCTGTCAGGAAGTTTACAATTCCGAATATTTTTGAATTTGCTTCATGAACAAAGAACATCCAGAATATGCTTGCTGCAATACCTGCAATCATCCCGGATAGAGCTCCTGCTTTGTTAGCTCTTTTCCAGAAAAGACCAAGAGTATACATTGGCAAAAATGTTGCGGCGCATAAACCAAAGAATAATGATGTTGCCCTTGCAACTACGCTTATCGGCAGAAAATATCCAAGTATAAAACTTACAATTACCCCAATCAATATTCCTATTCTTGTTGAGATTACGCCTCTGGTAGATTTTTCTTCCTTGTAATCCGCTGAATATCTGGACTTGCTGAATACATCTCTTCCGAATGAAGTTCCCATTGCATGCAATTGGCCGCTGCTGGTTGACATGGCGGCTGAAAGTAAAGTAATCATGAACAGATATACAAACCAGGGCGGCATCGCCGCATTAATGAATGCGGGAATAATCGAATCCACATTACCTTTTTCAACAACACCTACAGCAATTTTACCGGCTTC
>JAMCQQ010000519.1:0-1475 GCA_023379515.1 Actinomycetota bacterium | reverse complement strand
AAAAACATTTGATAAAGCTCCGACTACAAAAGCTACCCCTGTCATCATCAAAATAAAAATTCCACCGATTAAAACTCCTCTGTTTAGCTCTTTATTGCTTTTAACCATCATAAACCTTACAGCAAGCTGAGGTTGTGCAAGCACTCCAATTCCAACACCCAGCACTATTGCAGAAACTACGGTCCACCATATGGGAGAGCCAAGTACCGGCATTGTCGTCCATCCCTGTGCCCCACCTTTGGCAAGTGCTTCAGGTACCTTTGACGCCAGGTCCGTCAGTGCTTTATGTGCAGTTACGAATCCGCCTAATTTCACATAAGTTAATATAAGCAAGGCTGCCATTCCACCGAGCATAATTGTGCCCTGAAGGGTATCAGTATACATTACACCCTTTATACCTCCTGCAAATACGTAAGCCGCAATTATTACCGTATATATAACGAGTGCCCACACGAATTGTAACTTCAAGGATTCTTCGATAAACCTTGCAGCACCAATAAGTACAGCACCGGCGTACATAGGCATAAAAATAAATACTACCAATCCGCCAATTCTCTGAATTGCTCTTGAGCCATACCTTTTGCCCAGAAGCTCCGGAAATGTATGAGCATCCAGATTGTGGCCAATGAGTCTTGTTTTTTTACCAAAAAATATAAAGGCAACAAATATTCCAAGCAATATGTTTAAGAAAGTCAGCCAGAGAAGCCCCATTCCAAGATTTGCCGCCTGGCCCCCAAAACCTACGATAGCTGATGTAGAAATGAAAGTTGCACCGTATGAAATGGCCATTACATACGGATGTGTTTTTCTGCCGCCCACCATAAAATCAGATGCATTTTTAGTACGCCTCCAACCGAGATAACCCAGTAGGATCGTCGCCAGCAGGTAAACAACCAGAATAATTATAAAAACAGTTAGATTCACAACACTCCCCTTTCATAAAAATTAGCCCTAAGATTTTTTCAACTACTTGTCCTTATTCCACATAATAGCGCCATAAACTACACAAGCTATGGCTGCTAAAATGCTAAATAAGTAAGCTAAAAGAACTGAAACACCGGCAAATCCCAGCATATTGACCTCCTTTCGGATTTTAAAATAAATATTCTAATATATTTAAAAGTTTAGTTTCGTATTACATTAAAATTAATTTATATGGTCACATAGCTCTATGCCATGTTTTTTAAGAATTTCTTCTGTCTTTGCTATCTCACTTACACTTAATACTATTCGTGTGCCTGCAATTACATAAATATAGTCGACATTTATTTTTTCACCGGCAAGAATATCCAGGATCTTATAAAGTTCACCGGGTTTGTCCAGGACCTTTACACAAATGGCTTCCGCGAT
Source organism: Actinomycetota bacterium (assembly GCA_023379515.1). The sequence goes on along the minus strand of JAMCQQ010000519.1, from coordinate 125 downwards.
ATGAGTGGTAAAACCTGCATCCTTAAGGCTCTGTCTTGCTTTTTCGGTATCGGATACTATCAGCCTTAAAATTCCATAATCCCTCGCCTCGGTTGTAGAAAAACCTTGCAGGTTTATATTTTGTT
>JAMCQQ010000518.1 GCA_023379515.1 Actinomycetota bacterium | reverse complement strand
ATTTATGATTCTGACTACTTCCGGATCAGAAGGATTTGCCAGTATAGAACGATTACCTAAAGCTCTGGCTCCGAATTCCATCCTGCCTTTAAACCTTGCCACTATTTTACCCTCTGACAATAATTTAGCAGTTACCTTCTCGATATCGTTAGCTTTTTTTACAAAAAATCTTTTTTTAATTTTTCTTTTTCTCAGCTCTTTTTCTATTTCCCTATCAGAAAAGCTGGGACCCCAATATACATCCCTAATGGCTTTAATCTTGGCCGAATCATAATTGTATTTCTTTATCAAAGCATAAAAACACGCCCCCAAAGGAGTATACTCATCACCGCAGCTTGGCATTATGAATAATTTTTTCACCCCTTTTTGTTGCAAAACCTTTTGGTTTGCTTTGACATTCATAAACACGCCTCCACATAAAATAACTGTGTTTACTCCTGTTTTAACAACAGCATTATTTACCCATTCAATGATTTTTTCTTCGACTAATTTTTGAAAGGCGCCGGCTAAAATATCAAATCTTACCCCCCTCATTTCCCGATTTAAAAATTTATCAGTATCAAGTGCATTAAACTTAGATTTAAAAACCAGTGGATTAGTTTTATCTAAAAAAATTATATCTTTAATTTTCTGGTAGGCTCTTTCCACATCCTCATCTTTTGCATATGGCGCCAAACCCATTACCTTATATTCATGCTCATTTGACTTCATTCCTAGGTATTCCGTAACTCTTGCATAAACTGCACCAAGAGAAACACTCCTTGGAGAACGAGCTATCCTTTTAAAGTTGTCTTTTTCAAACAAATAAACAGTTGAGGAACAATCATCCCCTTCTCCATCTAAAACAAACACTAAACTTTTTTCTTTGTTTAAGGGTGAAGCATAATATGCTGAAAATGCGTGACAATGGTGGTGATCAAATACCTCTACTTTACTTTTTGGGATATTTAATTTGGCTCCTATAGATTCTTTTTCTTTCTCTATCTCAATGAAACCCACAGTCCGGGCAGCAATAGTATAAGAAATGTTACCGATTATTCTTACAAAGGGAAAACGATAAGCAAACTCTCCCCAAATAGTTCTGAAAGGATTTATAAGACTATGCAGATTATGCATAAAATTAATGGCAGAATTTTTCTTAAAATCAGAAGAAACATGAATAGGCGAACCGATTGTAGTGGAACGAGCTACCAAATCTAACTGTGAGGATTTAATTCCGGCTATATCTAAACAATAATCAATTGCTTTTTTTGGAAAACCTTTATAATTTTTTATCCCTGTGAAGCGCTCTTCTGATACAGAAACCAATACAACTCCGTCTTTTATGAGAGTTACCGTTGAATTATGACCATGATATATACCTAGAATATACATGCGACTTAGTATATCATCTTAATACTTTCTATGTTAAAAAATTATAAACTAGTTGTAATAAGAGCATGCGGAAGAAGCGGATCCATATTTCTTCAAAGTCTTTTCGATAACCACCCCCAGATACTTATGTTTCCAATGGTGTTCCCTTTTTATTATCACTGGAATATCTTTTATGGGTCGGAAAAACATACACTCAGTTCTTTATTGGCTTACTTTCTAAATAAAACAGATATAAAGTATTTATTCTGTAAAGAAACTCCAAAATCTTATATTTGTATTGATAAAAAAAGTAGAAAATTTGAATTCAAAATTAATCAAGCGATATTTATAAAAAATATAAATAATGCGCTAACTGTAAGAGGGATAAATTTTCCTACAAGGAAAGAATTTTTAGTAATTCTACACGAGGCATATGCGAAAACTACCGGTATTAAATTAGCAGATAAAAAAGTTATTCTATTACACGAACACGGCTCTTATAGATTTGAGGATCCAAACAAGGATTTTAATAATGTATTAAATATAGTAACAGTCAGAGAGCCACATAATTCCTACGCCTCCTTTGTTAAATACAGAATTGCAATAGGGAGCATCCTTGGTCCTATATATAATATTGTAGACATGAATGCTTGGGTAAGCGGATTTATTAATTCTTTCGTATATGCCAGAAAGTTCCCGAAAAAACTTTTATTTATCAAAACAGAAGATTTAAATTCTAACCCACGTAAACAAATTGATAAACTAATCAATAAATTTAGGATTAAATTCCATCCTTCCTTGCTTAAATCAACCTACGCAGGATACCCGAAGTTTTCCGACATCAGTGCATTTGATAATAAAAAGAGCGCTTTTAACACAAAAGGTATGAATAAAAATAGATGGGAAAACCTTTGTTCAAAAAGAGAAATTGCAATAATTGATACAATTTTTAGACGAGAGAATATTGATTTTGGCTATAACAAACAAACCGCTCCTAAAACCACTATGCAAACTGTTCTAACTATCTTAAAACCTGATTTGGAACTTTTAAAATTAAGATATAAAAAACCAAGCAATTTATTTAAATATATATTTTCTTTAAATCCAATTTTGGTAAGAATGGGCTTAATCAAAAATTTACTCTCCCTTAAAAATATAGAAAAAAATAAATATATTGAAGTATCGTTGTTAAATTCAAAATTCTTTGATATATTACGGCATACACTGAAGATAAAATCTTTACTCAAAATAAACGTATAACATGGCATTTTTAATTTGGATAACCGGTCTTGCCGGATCCGGTAAAACAACATTAGCAAAGAGAGTTTATCAGAAGATAAAATCTGATTACCCCAATACCATCTCTCTGGACGGTGACGACTTCAGGGAAATTACCCAACAAGCATCTAAACATACACGGAAAGAAAGACTTCAGGTAGCAATGCAAATTGCAAGGATGTGTAAATTTTTAGTTGATCAAAATACAAATGTTATTTGTTCAACGATCTCTTTATTTGAGAAAATCCATAAATTTAATAGAGAAAATTTTAATGATTATTTTGAGGTTTTTATTGATTGTCAAATGAGTGAACTGATCAAAAGAGATAAAAAGAAAATTTACTCCAGTTTGCAAAAAAATGTAGTGGGAATCGATATTCCTTTTGACAAACCTAAAGATCCTCATCTCTTCTTATCCCCCGATCGTAGTTAGGTACAAATTCTAAGATTATATCTTCAGCCCTTTTCTGTATGGGATCATTTAAGTCTCTGTGATTCCAAAGACACGTAAAA
>JAMCQQ010000517.1 GCA_023379515.1 Actinomycetota bacterium | reverse complement strand
CTGAATCTTAATGGTAAACGGCATTGATGGAGTTACGAGTGCAGTAGAGAAAAATTCTCTCAAAGTATCTATTCCTACTTTAATACTCTGGGCAGAAAACGATATGCTGTTTCCGCTATCTGCAGCAAAAAAGCTTCATGAAAATATAATAGGTTCAGTAATCAAAACCATTCCTGAGTGTGGACATTTTTTGCAAGAAGAGAAACCTGATGAAACTAATAAACATATTTTGGATTTTTTGAGACAATAATAATTAGACTACCGAAAAGAAAGGATTAAGGGAATCTATGGTTAAAAGAAAAATTGTACCTTAATAATAAAATTTCAATACAAGGCCCTATGGAAATAATTATGAAAAATCCTAACTATTGGAAAGATCACTATACTGTTGAAATTGATGCAGATGAGATTGAGCGAAATCTTAAATTAACCAGCTGCACTTCAGAAGGTAAAAATTTCGACCTGCTTTATTTTTCCGCCCGGGGCGTAGAGAAAGATAAAGTTGTTCCCAATATCCTGATATCTCAGGGATCGGGCGGTCATGCCTATGTATTTGCCGAGCTTGGCTACTTTATGCATCTTAAAGGTTATAACGTATTTATAATGCCCAAACACGGCGGGTATACAATTGCTGAGCTTGCAAAGCGGCATTGCGATGCGCTTATGCACATTGCGTGCAATTTCAACGAGAGAATAGGCATATTTGCTGAAGGGCTGGGCGGTTTTGCTGTTTTCTACTTGGCATTAGCCGGAAATTTATTTAAAAGCGCCATATACCAGAATTCTCCCGGACTGTTAACCGAGAAAAAATTCCAGAATGCTATTATACGGGGAAGCAGAAAGCTGCTAATGCCCCTTGCTCAATTAATTTTTCGGATATCTCCACAGATCAAACTTCCCATATCTTCATATCTGGATTGGAAAGAACTGATTGACACAGAAGAACCGGGCCGTACGATTGAATCCCGGCTGGTTGTTGACGGATACTTGAAGGATCCCGATTTCGACACATGGTATCCGCTTTCAGCAATATTGTCATTGCTGTTTACGCCACCTCCGCAACAGCTTTCAGAACTGCACACTCCAACTATGTTTATGATAGCGGTCAGAGGATTTGGAGGAAGTGCATATGTTGATTACCTCAAAGATTTGTATGTTCGCTTGCCTGCAATTAAGAAAAAGATGACAGAAATTGATGGGAGTGTCTACTGGATGCTCTCCCATCCGAAAGAAGCGGCTGAAATAATATGTGACTGGTTTGATAAGACTTTGTAAGGACTAAAAAGAAGTTTAGCTATGGAACAATATGTATTAAAAGCTAGTGGCAAAAAAGAATTATTTAGCGATAATAAAATCTATAGCAGCTTGTTAAAAGCTGGCGCTTCACCAAAGTTAACCAGTGAAACAGTAGAAAAAGTTAAAACAAAGTTAAATGGTGAAATAGGCACCGATAAAGTATACCACTTCTATTTTAGAGAAATTAGCTGACACAGAACCTCAGCTTGCAATAAAATATTCATTAAAAAGAGCAATAATGAAGCTTGGTCCAACAGGTTATTTGTTTGAAAAATATATTGCCAGAATATTTCAAGAATATGGTTATACGACCGAAGTAGGTCGTATAGTTATCGGACATTGTGTCAATCACGAAGTTGATGTAATTGCAATACAAAATAATCGGCATTTCATGATCGAATGCAAATATCATAATGAACCCGGGACTCGTTCAGATGTCAAAATTGCATTATATATCTATGCCAGGTTTTTGGATGTAGAAAGGGCCTGGAAATTAAAGGAAGGTCATGAAAGCATGTTTCATCAAGCATGGCTGGTTACTAATACAAAATGTACATCAGATGCAATCAGATATGCCAGCTGTATGAATATGAGAATTATTGCATGGAATTATCCAAAAGAGGGTAGTCTGGAATATCTTATAGAAAATAAATATCTTTATCCCATTACCATACTGCCGGCACTTCAGACTATTGATATTGTAAAGCTAAACAGTTCGGGAGTATTATTAGCTAAGGAATTGCAAAAATATTCACAAGATGATTTAACAAAAATTTTATCTACTTCACAAAGCATTTCACAGAGAATATTTGAAGAGGTAAATTTGCTTTTTAAAAAATAAACGAGCCCGAATTATCATAAAATTATAATTTTTGTTACAATATAAAAAATATTATAATTTTTTATTAAAGGAAGAATAATTATGATGTGGGGATGGCAAAATATGATGGGCGGTTGTTTAGGTGGAGCAATGGGCTGGATAGGCATGATTTTAGGCTTTATTTTTTTTATACTGATAATAATTGGGATAATACTCTTGATAGTCTGGATAGTAAAAAGAGCAACTTGTTGTGGGATTGAAGACAAAACGGGAAATAAAGCCCTGGAAGTTTTAAAGGAAAGATATGCAAAGGGAGAAATAACAAAAGAGCAGTACGAAAATATGAAAAAAGATCTCTGAACCTATCTACTATGAATTTAAAGTCACATAGTTAACAAGGTAATGAT
>JAMCQQ010000516.1 GCA_023379515.1 Actinomycetota bacterium | reverse complement strand
GTAACACTTGCCAAATTAAAAGGCGCCAGAGTGATATCTACCGATCTTTCTGATGAGAGGCTGGGAATTGCCAGTGAATTTGGCGCTGATTTTACAATTAATTTCGCAAAAATTGATAACCAGATTGAAGCGGTGAAAAGTCTGACGGAAGGGAACAGAGGCGTGGACGTTGCTGTTGACGCTACAGGTTTTCCAAATGTTTGGGAAATGGCTTTAAGAATGGGAAGGAAAGGGGCAACTATTAATCTTTTCGGAGGGTGTCCGGCAGGAACATCAGTAAATTTAGAAACCAAATTAATTCATTATTCTGAATTGAAAATAATCGGTACGTATCATCACACACCATATTATGTAAGAAAAGCATTCAAGCTAATAGAGAATAAACAAATAAATACTGCAAAATTTATTTCCGGCGACATTTCTCTTGAAAAGCTTGTTGATGCACTGGAACTTATGGGAAAACAAAAAGGAATAAAATATAATATCGTGACCTGATTTTAACCAATCAGGCAAAACTTATGATCCGGGAAGATAATATGATTATGGGAGGCAATATATATTGAAGGTTCTGCGCTGCTACAATGCTAAAGACTTTCGAATCGAAGAGATTGAAAAACCAGCCATTGATGATAATGAAATGCTGATAGAGATGCTTTGCTGCGGGCTTTGCGGCTCAGATATCATAAAAATATTTGATGAAAATCTAAAGAAACCAGATATTTACGGACACGAAGTTATCGGAAAAGTTGTTGAAACAGGCAGGAATGTCAAAAAGTTTAAATTGGGAGATATCGTAGTTGCGGCACACCATGTTCCATGCGGCAAATGCCATTATTGCCTGCATGGCAGTCATTCCATGTGTAAGCAGTTCAAAGAAACAAATATTATCCCCGGGGGCTTTTCACAATATATAATGTTATCTGATAAACACATTAATAATACGACTTTTAAACTGCCTGACAGTTTTGATTTATTAAAGGCTCTTTTTGTAGAGCCACTTGCGTGTTGTATCAGGGCCATGGACAGGATAGAAAGGCTTGAAAATGATATTTTTTCGGTGGTGGGAGCAGGAGCCATAGGAATACTTTTTATCCAGCTTATAAAACTTGAAAAAATGAAGGTTGTTGTCATAGACATGGATCAAAATCGTCTTGAGCTTGCAAAAAAAATCGGGGCCGATTTCATAATAAATCCATCCTATTCCAACTTGTTTGAAGAGATAAAAAAGGTATCATCAACAGGTATAGATATTGCCATTCTTACAGTTACCAACAGAAATACCATAAATGATGCAATATCTTATATAAGAATGGGAGGAAATATAAATATATTCGGAATGGCTGAAAAGGAAAGTATTATTCCGGTTGATTTTGGTAAAGTTTATAAAAATGAGATTACGATAAAAAGCAGCTATTCTTCAACTCCTCAGACACTTGCCAGAGCATACGAAATGATTATTTCCGGAAAGATAAATGTAACTCCTTTAATGTCGGAAGTATTTCCGCTTAAAGATTTTAAAACTGGTCTTGACTTAATGCTCAGCAGAAAAATATATAAAGCATTCTACAAATTATAGCATTCATAAGAATTTTATATCATGATTAATTTTACTATCATGATATTTAGCTCTTATTAATATATCCGGAAACTTCATCTCCTATTTGTGCGGTGCTATAGCCCATCTTTCCGGCACTTAAACTTTTTATTTTTGTACACATATAGGCAACCGCATCTCCAATGGATTTAGCTGCCTGGCTTTCTCCCAAATATTCCAGCATCATCCTGCCTGCTTCTATTGCAGCTAATGGATTTATAACATTTTTGCCCGTATATTTTGGAGCCGAGCCACCTATGGGCTCAAACATGGATGTTCCGTAAGGATTAATATTGCCGCCGGCTGCGATCCCCATTCCTCCCTGTATCATTGCGCCAAGATCCGTAATTATATCTCCGAATAAATTTGCTGTAACAATTACATCATACCATTCCGGATTTTTTACCATCCACATACAAGCAGCATCAACATGGTTATAGTCAGTTTTAATATCCGGGAATTTCTTGCTCATTTCCTGAAATGCCCTGAACCATAAATCGCCGACATGTACAATAACATTTGTCTTATGGACTAAGGTAAGTTTTCCCGGTTTTCCTTCTTTTTTTCTTGCTCTGGTTAGATTAAAAGCATATTCCAGGCATCTGTCTACCATCTGCCTGTCATAAACCATTATGCCGGTTGCAACTTCATATGGAGTTCCTTTTCTTGTTACGCCGCCATGACCCGCATACAAATCTCCCGTATTCTCTCTGACAACTACGAAATCTATATCTTCCGGACTTTTATCCTTTAAAGGGCAATCAACACCAGGATAAAGTTTTACCGGTCTGAGATTTATGTACTGATCCAGAGCAAATCTCAATTTCAGCAAGATACCCACTTCGAGAACTCCGGGCGCAACATCGGGATGTCCGATAGCGCCAAGATATATCGCTCTGAATTGTTTCAAATGGTTGATTTCGGAATCAGGAAGTGTTTCTCCTGTTTTTAGATATCTGTTTCCACCAAAATCAAAATCAGTGAATTCAAAATTTATGTTATATTTATTTCCTGCAGCCTTAAGGACTTTCTTGCCTTCATTTATGACTTCCGGTCCTGTGCCGTCTCCGGGTATAACTGCAATAGAATAGTGCCTTGCCTCAACCATCTTTGACCCTCCACAAAAACAATTTAGAAAAATATTTCTATATTATACATAAATATTTATATATTTCACTAAGTTATTATTTTTATTAGCATCTAAAATTCCGTGATAAAAAATAAACTGATAGGCCATGATGGGTATTGAGAAAACCATTTGAAGGCTTAAGCGGGCATGGTTCCTCCTCCGGGAG
>JAMCQQ010000515.1 GCA_023379515.1 Actinomycetota bacterium | reverse complement strand
CATATTTTATCTGATCGTGGTTCATGAACTGATTTTTTCATAACCTCAATCGCCATTTCCATATATTTTCGTGAGTTAAATTCTGCCATATCTTAATAAAAAAAGAGTTAAAATTGATTATAATATTAATATTTTATATAATTTAATAGTATATTTTTTTTATTTTATTAAATACATATTTTATTTAAAAGGAATGGAAAATTCAAGTAAAAAGAAAGGATTAAATAGCAGTTTCTTTCTTTTACAGTGAGAATGCAGGGCCAGTAAGATGCCGGGAATGCTGGTAGAGTTAAGAATTCTGATCCTAAAAAAGAAATCCCTGCCGATACAGGCATGAAAGATAGTTGTAAATATATTGATTGGCTCCTCGAGTAGGACTCGAACCTACAACATTTCGGTTAACAGCCGAACGCTCTACCATTGAGCTATCGAGGAGTGTGATGGTGTACTCAAGCGCGTTAATTATTATAAGTTATCTAACTATGATATTTCAAGAAAAAAATAAATGATTAATTGTCCGGAAACTTATCCTTCCAGAAAATCCTTCAATACGGAACTTCTGTTTGGATGTCGCAGTTTGGATAAGGTTTTTGATTCAATCTGCCTGATTCTTTCCCTTGTTACCCCGAATTCTCTTCCTACTTCCTCAAGAGTTCTGGGGTGTCCGTCATTTAAGCCAAATCTTAACTGTATAACTTTTCTTTCACGGTCATTTAAAGTGTTTAAAACTTCCTGAAGCTGTTCCTGAAGCATGGTAAATGAAGCAGCATCTGAAGGTGCCTCAACTTCCTGATCCTCAATAAAATCTCCAAGATGACTGTCTTCTTCTTCCCCGATAGGAGTTTCAAGCGAAACAGGTTCCTGGCTGATTTTCATTATTTCCCTTACTTTATCAGGTGTAAATTCCATTTGTTCTGCTATTTCTTCAGGTGAAGGTTCCCTTCCAAGCTTTTGCAGCAGTTGTCTTTGAACTCTTATCAATTTATTTATGGTTTCAACCATATGAACAGGAATTCTTATTGTTCTTGCCTGGTCGGCAATAGCTCTTGTAATAGCCTGTCTTATCCACCAGGTTGCATAAGTTGAAAATTTGTATCCCTTCTTGTAATCAAATTTTTCAACTGCCCTGATCAGCCCAAGATTACCTTCCTGAATCAAATCAAGAAAAAGCATGCCTCTGCCAACATATTTTTTTGCAATGCTTACAACAAGTCTTAAGTTTGCCTCAACAAGCCTTCTTTTAGCTTCCATGTCACCCAGTTCAATTTTTTTTGCAAGCTGAACTTCTTCTGCAGCAGTAAGCAGTCTAACCTTGCCTATTTCTTTCAAATACATTCTTACAGGATCATTTGTAGGAGATTTAAGTCCCAGATCAAGCTTGCTTGCTTTCAGTATTTCTTCATCTTTTTTCTTCTGGATTAAACTGTCTATATCTTCATCTTCTTCATTTATAATCTCTATACCCAGATTTTGAATAACATCATAAATGTTATCAATCTGGTCTTTGGTCAGGTCTATTTCAGAAAGCGTTTCACTAATTTCCTCATTGGTAAGAATACCATCTTCCCTACCCTTGTTAATCAGTTCCTTTACTTCCTCCAATTTAAATTCAGATCCTTTTTTCATAAAAAATCACCTCGAAATTTATATAAAAACATTAAAATTGTTATTTTGTAATTATAATCAAACCATAAATTTTACACTAAAAAAACAAGTATTCAAGTCATTTCTTCTTTTGTAAAAATATTTAATAATTCCAACCTTGAATGACTAAAAATTCTAGCCAATTAAAATTATAATTATTATTTTTACTTACTGCCTGTTTCCCCCAAAATTAATTTTTCATTTTCCAGCTTTATTAATTCTTTGTAATATAAGTCATATTCCGATTCCTGACTTTTTAATGAGTCTTCATTCCCATTATTTTTATCATTTTTTATTTTCTGCTCGATTTCAGAAACTTTGATTCTTAATTTCTCTATCTTTTCCGAAAGAAACTGCCTTTTTAAATTTAAAACAACTTCATCGCATGATTCTTTTTTATCTGTGTAGCTTCTGCTGGAAAAATAAATATAATTATATAATTTCCTGATATTCTCACTTGTAAACTTATCAGACGAAATTATCATAGGAAAGTTTATATTATTTTTTAAATTATTTTGTTCTGTGACAAATTCTTTGATCAGTAACACAAGTTTTTTTGTATCCTCAAACCTGAAATATTCAGAAGGCAGATTCAATATTTGCATTTCAGGATAATCAAATCCGTTTATTATCAGGTTTAATGCTTCAATTTCCAGCTTTTTCTGTGGATTTAAATTTTTATGTAAAAATTCCACGTAGCTGTTTTCATCTTCATTTTCATCTTCCAAACCTGAACTCCTGCCTGGTGTAATTTTTTTCTTAAGCATTTCTTCTATAAGCATACTTTCTTTTAATTTAAGTTTTAAAGCAATTTTTTTTATACATCCCTCTTGTATAATACTTGATGAAAGAGATGAAATAAATTTTAATAATTCATCTGAGGCTCTTAATTTCCCTGTTAATTCATCCAGATTATGTTTGGATATTATCATGTCAAGTGTAAAATCTATTATATCAATAGCATCTTCAACCTTTTTTAAAAATGCATCAGCTCCCTTATTTATTATAAAATCAGCAGGATCAAAATCTTTTTCAAGTATGCAGACTTTCATATTTATATTGTTTTCATTAAACAAATCAAGTCTGTCGTTATACTCCCTTAATCTGTCAATGCCTTTTATTGAGGCATTTCTTCCGGCTTCATCAGCATCAAAAACAAGGATAATATTTTTAGTAAATCTGCTTAAAAGCTTTATCTGATCACCTGTGAGTGCTGTTCCAAGACTGGCAACCGTATTTTTTATACCATTATCATATAATGCAAGCATGTCCATGTAGCCTTCAACTATTAAAGCGAAGTCTTTTCCAACTATATGACTTTTAGCTTCAAAGATTCCAAAAATATTTTTACTTTTTGAATAAAGTTTTGTCTCAGGAGTATTTATATATTTTGCAATATTTATTCCAGCAGCAGTGCCTTCTTTTCTTTGAAAAATTTCTGAAGTTTTTATAGTATTTATATTTTTTGCCGGATTAATGGTTTTGATGTTGGTGCGTATATCGGATTGTTCAGGTAGTATCCTTCCGCCGAAACCAATGGTTCTTCCAAGTAAATCCTTAATTGGAAACATTATCCTGCCGCGAAACCTGTCATAAACCCTGCTTTTGCGGTTTTCTTTCATACTCTCTATTCCTAATCCTGATTGAACAATTTCAGTTTCAGTAAATTTTCTTGATTTTGCAAAATTAGTAAAATTATCCCAGTTATCCGGGGAATAACCCACTTCAAATAACTGCAGTGTTTCAGGGGAAATTTTTCTTGATTTTAAATAATTTAAAGCCTTAATTCCGTTTTTGCTTTTAAATAAAATATAATTGAAATATTTTTTTGCAAGCTCATTTAGTTCAAAAAGTTTGCTTTTTGCATCAGGCTCTGCGCTATATTCGGACTCCGAATATTTTAAATCATAGCCTGTTTTTTTTGCCAGAAGTTCGACAGCTTCCATGAATGAGAGATTTTCCGCTTTCATTATGAAGGAGATTACATCTCCTCCGGCACCGCAGCCAAAACAATGATAAAGCTGTGTTTTGGTATCTACAATAAATGAGGGGGTTTTCTCCTTGTGAAACGGGCATAAACCTGTGAAATTTTTGCCAGATTTTTTAAGACTTACATAACTGGAGATTACATTGTAAATATCTGCATTCAGCTTTAACTCATTTACTTCTCCGTCTTTTAAGCTTTTTGCCATCCTATTTTATTATTTCCCACTTTTCAGGAACAAATAATTCCATAAATTTATTTAATGCAAATCTGTCAGTCATACTGGCAATATAATCGCAAATTAAAATAACCTTTTTTTTAAATTCAAGAGAACCCGCATCAGAAACATCCTTATAATTAATATTGCCGTTTAAATTACTGTCAGATATAAAAATATCAAAATCATCAAGATAGAACCGGAAAAGCTCTTTTAATACTTTTTCAGTTTTTCTTTCTTCAAGTTTTACAGGTTTTTTTAAATACAGATTTTTAAACAAAAAATCCCGTAAATTATATAAAGAATTATTAACTTTTCTGCTGATAATTATATCATTTCTGTCTGTGCTGTTCTTAATTATATCAAGAACAATTGTATTTATTCTGCTTCTGTGGGAATAACCAAGGATTTCCAAATCATCCTGAGGAAGATCTTCATTTGAAAAAATTCCTGCTCTTACTGCATCATCAATATCATGGTTTATATATGCTATTTTATCAGCAATTCTTACAATCCTGCCTTCAAGTGTTTCGGGAAATTCATCTCCTGTATGATTTCCTATACCGTCAATTACTTCAAACGTAAGATTTAATCCTTCCCCGTTTTTTTCTATTTCCTTTATAACCCTGACGCTTTGTTCATTATGAAGAAATCTTGAAGTATTTCCAAGATTTTCCTTCATTATTAAATCCAATATATTCTCTCCCGCATGTCCAAAAGGAGTATGTCCAAGGTCATGTCCAAGTGCAATTGCTTCAGTTAGCTCCTCATTTAAAAAAAGAGCCTTTGCGATACTTCTTGAAATTTGAGAAACCTCAAGAGTATGGGTAAGCCTGTCCCTATAGTGATCACCTTCAGGATTAAAAAACACCTGTGTTTTATACTTCAGTCTCCTGAATGATTTGCAGTGAATTATCCTGTCTCTATCCCTTTGAAAGCATGTCCTCGTGTCGCAGACCAGCTCTTCTTTTTCCCTGCCTTTTGATTCACAAGAAAGTTTTGCGTACTTCGAGAGAAATTTCTTTTCATTTTCTTCAAAAATTTCTCTTATAGTCATTTTTTCTTAAGTACGGATTTTTAAAAATAATTAAACCTGCTTATAAAAAAGACAAAAGCCCGATATTAATCAAGTTATATAGTAAATTATATAACTAATACCTGACTTTTGCCTTAACTTTAAATTAATTTTTTAAGGAAGCATTTCTAATTTCGTGATAGGGATAAAAAGTAAGACTACAAGAATTAGGCTGAGTATCAGGCTGAGTGTTAAGAAAACCGTATGAAGGCTGAGCGGGCAGGGTTCCTCTGTAAAGAGGAGAGCGAAGCCTTAAATCCGAGCAAGCTTTACCTCGCTGGGGTAAAGCTTGTGTGTTTTCGAAACACCCAGCCTGATTTAATAATTTGTTTGCAATCACGAAAAAAGAAATGCTAACATTTTTTAAAATAATTAATCTAATTTTAATTATTCTTTTTTAATTGCAGCCTGTGCTCCGGCAAGCCTTGCAATTGGAACTCTGTAAGGTGAACAGCTTACATAATTTAAACCCTGATTTGCACAAAACTCAACTGAAGCCGGTTCTCCTCCATGCTCTCCGCAAATACCAACTTTTAAGTCTTCTCTTACTGATTTGCCCTTTTTGAATGCAATTTTTATAAGATCGCCCACACCCTTCTGATCAAGAACGGCAAACGGATCCTTTTCAAGAATTCCCTTTTCAAGATATTCAGGAAGAAACTTTCCAAAATCATCCCTTGAAAATCCAAATGTAAGCTGGGTAAGATCGTTTGTTCCAAAACTGAAGAATTCCGCCTCCACGGCTATTTCATCAGCAGTAATACATGCTCTGGGGATTTCAATCATTGTTCCTACTTTGAATTCAAATTTAATTCCGTATTCCTTCATTACCTTTTCCGCAATTTCAACTATCTGCTTTCTTAAAATTCTTACCTCATTTACTATGCCAACAACAGGAATCATGACTTCAGGAATTACTTTAACCCCGGCTTTGGTAAGTTCTGCGGCAGCCTCAAAAATTGCTCTTGACTGCATGTCGCAAATTTCAGGATAAGTAATTGAAAGTCTGCAGCCTCTATGGCCAAGCATCGGATTAATTTCATGAAGAGAAATTATTGTAGCCTGCATTTCTTCGTAAGACTTGCCAAGATCTTTTGCTATTTCCTTAATATCTTCTTCTTCGGTTGGAAGAAATTCATGCAAAGGCGGATCAAGCAGCCTTATTGTCACCGGTAAACCCTGCATTACTTTGAAAATACCTATAAAATCCTGCTTCTGCATTGGAAGCAGTTTGGCTAAAGCTTTCTTGCGGCCTTCAACACTGCCGGCAACTATCATCTCTCTCATTGCCTTAATTCTTTCACCTTCAAAAAACATATGTTCGGTTCTGCAAAGTCCAATGCCTTCTGCTCCAAATTTTCTTGCAACTTCCGCATCTTTGGGAGTATCAGCATTTGTTCTTACGCCAATTTTCCTGAACTCATCCACCCATCTCATAAACACTTCGAAATTACCTGAAAGTTCAGCATCAACTACCGGAACCTGTCCTGAAAATACTTCACCGGTTGAGCCGTCAAGTGTGATGTAATCACCCTTATTTATTCTTGTATCATTTACTGTAAAATACTGCTCCTTTTCATTAACCTTTATTGATTCAGCTCCCGCCACGCAGCACTTTCCCATTCCTCTTGCTACAACTGCTGCATGTGATGTCATACCGCCCCTTGCAGTTAAAATTCCCTGTGCTACCGCCATTCCCTGAATATCTTCAGGTGAAGTTTCTGTTCTGACTAAAACAACATTATAATGTTCTGATTCGCTAACTGCTGTTTCCGCATCAAAAACCACTCTTCCAACAGCAGCTCCTGGTGATGCGGGAAGCCCTTTTGCAATAAGTTTTGCTTTTTCTTTTGCTTTCCTGTCAAGCTGTTTATGTAAAAGCTGATTAATCTGATCAGGAGCAACTCTCATAACAGCAATTTTTTTATCAATTAAACTTTCATCAACCATATCAACCGCTGCCTGCAAAGCTGCGGCAGCAGTTCTTTTTCCCGTTCTTGTCTGAAGCATATAAAGTTTGCCTTCCTGAAATGTAAATTCCATATCCTGCATATCCTTATAATGCTTTTCAAGCTTGTCAAAAATTTTCATAAGCTGACTGTAAATTTGAGGCATTTCAGTTTTCAAATTATCGAGTTCTATAGGGGTTCTGATTCCTGCAACAACATCCTCTCCCTGTGCATTTGTAAGATATTCTCCATAAACTTTTTTCTCACCTGTTGAAGGATTTCTTGTAAAAGCAACCCCTGTACCTGAATTATCCCCCATGTTTCCAAATACCATTGCCTGAACATTTACTGCTGTTCCAAGGTCATGAGGAATATCATGCAGGTTTCTGTAAGTTATTGCTCTCTTATTATTCCATGAACTGAAAACAGCATTTATTGCCATTTTTAACTGTTCCATTGGCTCCTGTGGAAAACTGATACCTTTTACTTTCAGTACAATCCTTTTGTACTGCGCTACAAGTTCTTCAAGATCTTCCGCTGAAAGTTCCGTATCAAACTTAACAACCTTTTTATTTTTCATATATTCAATTGCTTCTTCAAATCTGGAATGCTCAACTTCCATAACTACGTTACCAAACATTTGAATAAATCTTCTGTATGAATCCATCGCAAATCTCTTGTTTTGGGTCTTTTTTATCAGACCATTAACTGTTTTATCATTAAGTCCCAGATTTAAGATTGTATCCATCATCCCGGGCATTGAAACTGCGGCACCTGATCTTACAGATACAAGAAGAGGGTCATCCGGTTCACCAAATTTAAGCTTCATTGCCTTTTCAAGCTTTTCCATGTTTTGCTGTATCTGATCCATCAATCCTTCAGGATATTTTTGATCATTTTTATAATAAAGGATGCATGTTTCAGTAGTAATTGTAAATCCCGGAGGTACCGGAAGGTCTATATTTGTCATTTCCGACAAATTCGCACCTTTTCCTCCAAGAAGTTTTTTCATATCTTTTGTACCTTCACCAAAAAAATACACATATTTTTTTTCTGACATTAATAATGTTCCTTTCCTTTTATAAAACTAATCTAAGTTTTGTAATAATATAAAAATATTCAAATAATAATATTAAAATCAACTAATTTAAAATTAACCGACAATTATTTTTGAAAAATCAGCTATCATCAAATATAAATCAAGTGCTCTTTTAACCAGATTTATCCTGTTATTTTGTACCTCCTGTGCTTTATCCATCACTAAAACCTTATCAAAAAAGTTATCCACCACTTTTCTGAAGTCTATAATTTCCTCAATGGATTTTTCATATTCATTTACGGTGTTAAGCTTTTTTATCTTTTCATACTTTAAAACCAGCTTGCTATATAAGCTTTTTTCACTATCCTCTTTAAATAGTTCCGGATTTACTTCCCCGAAATTACTGCCTTTTACGATATTTCTGCACCTTATCATAGGAAGAGTTATGTCCTCAATTCTTGCCTCTGAAATTATTCCTGAAATTGCATAATATCTTTTGTTTATATCAGGCAGTTCAAATGTTCCTGCATTTGTTATTGCATCAATTATGTCTGTTCTCTTTCCGTCTTTTTCATAAGTATATTTAAACCTTGCTATTATAAAATCAACAACCTCGTTAACAGTCTTTGATATTTTTCCCTCATCAAGGCACAGGGAAGCATTATATAAATTAATGCTGAATTTTGTTATATCTCTTATATTAAGATTGAAATTCTTATCAAGGACTGACAATACTATTCCAAGAGCCCTCCTTCTTAGAGCAAACGGATCTTCAGAACCAGAAGGTACGGCACCTGCAAGAAACATTCCTGTAATTGTATCAATTTTATCTGCAATAGACAGGATTGTTCCTGTAATAGTCTGCGGCAGTTTGTCTCCATAATATCCCGGCAGGTAATGTTCAAATATTGCTTCATAAACTTCGGCATTTTCATTTCTTTCTTTGGCATATTCTCTGCCGACCGTGCCCTGCAGTTCCGGAAATTCTACAACCAAATTTGTAACCAGGTCAGTTTTGCAAAGCATCGAAGCTCTTTTTGAATACTGAACATAATCATCAGAAATATTAGAACCTTTTTTTCTTAACTCTAAAATAAGTTTTTCACTGATTGCTTCAAGACGCTTTTCCTTGTCATACATGCTGCCAAGTCCGGAATAAAAAATGACACCTTTAAGCTTTTCAATCCAATTTTCCCACGAATGTTTTTTATCTTCACTGTAGAAAAATACTGCATCGGAAAGCCTTGCTTTTAAAACCCTTTCATTTCCTTTTATGATTTCTCCATTAAAATCCAGGACCCCGTTCTGAACTACTATAAATTTCGGCAAAACATTGTTTCTTTCACTGACAATTGCAAAATATCTTTGATGATATTCTATTGCTTTTATTAATATTTCCTGCGGAAGCAGTAAAAACTTTTCAGGAAATTGTCCCAAAAGTACATTGGGCATTTCTACAAGATTAACTATTTCTTCAAGAAGATCTTCATTAATAATTATTTTAAATTTTTCCGATGCATTTTGTTCTTCAATTTCTTTAATCTTATTTAAAATAATTTCTTTTCTTTTTGTACCATCAGCAATTACATTTCCTTTTTTTTCTAGAACTTTTATCATCTCATCTGCATTACTAATCTGAATGGGATTTGAACATAATGTTCTATGGCCAAAAGTTACATTTCCGCTTTTTAAGCTTTCTATTTCCACATTTAATATTTCATTTCCATATACTGCAAGAAGCCACCTGATAGGTCTTGCGAATTTTATCTTCCAGTCAGACCAGGTCATTTCTATGCTGAACTGGATTGAAAAAATACACTCGCTTAAAACTGAGGGCAAAATATCTGCAGTTCTTTTGCCTTCCTCAAATAATCTTTTTCCGATGTAAATTCCTCTGTCGGTTTCAATTTTTTCAAGCTCTTCAACTGTAATACCCAAACTTTTTGCAAACCCGCGCGCAGTTTGATTGGGTTTTCCTTCCGGGTCATATGAAATTTTTTCGGGCGGGCCTGTTATAATCTTTTCAAGAGAATCCTGGATATCTTTTAAATTACGAACTTCGGCTATAATTCTCCTTGGCGTTCCAAAGGTTTCAACTTTGCCAAAACTCAGCCTGTTTTTTATAAATCTGTCATAAATTATATTTTTTAAGGATGCAATTCCTTCATTTAAGCATGAAGAAGGAAGTTCTTCTGTTCCAATTTCAAATATTAATTTCTTTTCCATGTTGTTTCTGCATTATTTTTTAAAAGAGGAAATCCTGATTTTTCTCTTTGGGAAATATATTCGCTGCACATCTCTTTTGCGAGGTTTCTTACTCTTGCGATATAAAGAGTTCTTTCTGAAACGCTGATGGCTTCCCGTGCGTCCAGAAGGTTAAATACATGGGAACATTTAAGCACATATTCACAAGCTACAAAAACAAGCCCGCAACTTATGGCATTTTTAAATTCCTTTTCAAATTTTTCAAACAAATCAAGCAGCATTTCAACATCTGCCACCTCAAAATTATATACCGACCATTGTTTTTCAGATTCCAGATGGATATCAGCATAGGTTATGCCGTTTGTCCATGTAAGATCCCAGAAACTGTCTTTATCCTGTAAATACATTGCAATTCTTTCAAGACCATAGGTTATTTCTGCTGAAACAGGTTTAAGTGAAATTCCACCCATTTGCTGAAAGTATGTAAATTGAGTGATTTCCATTCCGTCAGCCCAGACTTCCCATCCCAGTCCTGCAGCCCCAATAGTAGGGGAAGCCCAGTCATCTTCAACAAACCTGATATCATGGTTCTTTAAATCAATCCCAAGACTTGAAAGTGAACCCAGATATAAATCAATAACATCATCAGGAGATGGTTTGAGCAAAACCTGAAACTGGTAATAATACTGGGTTCTGAAGGGATTTTCGCCATATCTTCCATCGGTTGGCCGTCTTGAAGGTTCAACATAAGCTACCTTCCATGGCTCGGGACCGAGGCATCTTAAAAAAGTATCGGGATTAAATGTGCCTGCACCCTTTTCAAGGTCAAGGGGCTGCTTTATTATACAACCCTTGTCTGCCCAGTATTTTTGTAAATTAAATATTATATCCTGAAAATCCATAAGAAATTATTTTAATAATTATTAAAATTATAGTCAATTTTTATAACTTGAAAATTTTTTGTGCAAATTATTTTGTGCAAATTTTATTTAAACATATGATTATATCATAATATTATAAAAACGCTTAAATCAAATTAAGAAAAAAATAAAAGAAATACTCCAGTTTCTTGGTTTTTTTGCTTTCTTTAATTTAAATCCACAGATTTGTTAAAATTTATGATTTCCCTAAATCTTAGTGCCTTCAGCAATGATATCTAAAAAATCAACATAAGCATAAAGTCGACCACGCTGTTTACCAGTAACCTCCTTTAATATTCCAGCTTTCTCGAATTTTTTTACCAAACTGTTGGCTGTCTCATATGTCGTATCAAGGAGTTTCTTCACCTCGGTAACATCAATAATAGGATAAGAAAAAATATTTTCTAAAAGGGCTACAGATAGGGGGCTTGCCACACCAGCCTTCAGAAGTCTGTCATTATTAGATTTTTGCAGAGCCATTATTCTACGTGCAGTTTGTGTCGCCTGTTCGGAGACTTCGAGAACTCCTTCAAGGAAAAACTTGATCCACCCCTCAAAATCATCCTTCTCCCTAACCAAATTCAATCGGTCATAATATTCCTGACGGCTGCGCTTGAAATAATAGCTTAAATACAGAAGCGGGCGACCAAGAATTTCCTCCCAGCACAAATGAAACGTAATTAATAATCGACCGATCCTACCGTTTCCATCTAAGAAAGGGTGAATTGTTTCAAACTGATAATGAATAAGAGCTGATTTAACAAGGGGGGGTATAGGATTCTTGGTATGAATGAAATTTTCTAGGTCACCCATAGCCTTGATCATCTCATCTGGCGGTGGGGGAACAAAAGTCGCATCCTTCAATAAACATCCTGGAGGACCTACCCAATTCTGAGTTTTTCTAAATTCACCCGGCGTCTTACTGCTTCCCCTGACACCTTCAAGTAAAACTGCATGAATTTCTTTTATCAATCGTAGTGACATTGGCAACTTTTTAAGCCTGTCAAGGCCATAATTCATTGCTTTAACGTAGTTAATAACCTCTTCTACATCCTGAACTTTTTTCACGTCTTTTACTCCTGCTTCGAATTCAAGTACATCAACTAAGGAAGCTTGAGTTCCTTCGATTTGAGAACTCAAAACGGCCTCTTTCTTCACATACATAGCAACAAAAAAGTCGGGATTGGGCAGAGTATAAGAAACTCCATCCAATCTGGCCAAAGCACGATCAGCTTTCGATAAAAGAAGCTGCAGTTCATTATTAAATTTGATTGGAATTTTGAGTTGAAGCGGTTTGGGAATGAAAGCCTTATAACCTGCAGACTGAAGAACATACTGGCCACTTCTGCTACTCATAGTATCCCTTTCTGCTTATTTAACTAAATTTAAATATAAAAATTTTTCTTATTTCTTATTCAAGATATCTTGAATATGATAACAACTAAGACATTCTTATTCAAGATTTCTTAGATAAAAATATATCGGTAGAGAGAAACTTTCTATATCGGGGAATGACCGGAATTCTTTTTCTATTTTTTTTTAGATAATAAAATCCATATAGTTATCAGGATTTATCACTTTAAATTCAGACTCGGGATATGCAATACTCCGTACACTTGGAGTGCGGAATCAAAAAATATAATGACAATGTAAAGCATATATATAAAATATATTGACATATCACATATAATATACTATAAATAATCAATGAAAGGAGCTATTATTATGGCAAATACAACCAATTTAAACATTCGTGTCGATGAAGATTTAAAACGCAAGGCGGAAGCTGTATTTTCAGAACTTGGACTTAATATGTCAACAGCTATTAATATCTTTCTACGCTATTCCGTTCGTTACGGCGGTATTCCTTTTGAACTTCGCATTGAAAAGCCTAATGCCGAAACCTTGAAGGCAATTGATGATGTCAATAATAACCGCAACATGAGTAAAACCCTCGACAGTGTAAATGCACTGATAGAGGATTTAAATGCTTAAAATCAGATACTCAAGCAGGTTCAAGAAGGACTAAGGCAGAAAAAGAGTTGATGCTTTAATCAATGATTATGAAAATAAGTATTTGCATGATACCAAAAGGAAAGATGATGGTATCAATATTCAGAAGTATTTTAACCCGGATGAATTAAGAAAAAGATTATTTTAGTATGACATCATTCATCTAATTCCCCAGATTCTTGAAGAAAATGCTTGTCGAGTGTGGAAGCATCGATACCACTTCTCTGTTTTATTTCTTATTCAAGATATCTCGCATATGATAACAATTTAGACATTCTTTATTACCTTATTAAATTACCTAATTAAACATTTTCCCACTGTGCATATTTACCCCGCCCAAGACATTTTACCTTCCCGGTTGCTTGTAGCTTTTTCAATAAAAAGTAGACTAAATTTCAATAGACTATAGGTTCTCAGATATTTTCTATTTTTTTTAAATAATTAAAACTTTCAATATTTGTTTCAGTATGGTAGATAAAATAATTTTCAAGAATATACAATAATTCTTTCATATTTTTTTCAGAAATATTACATTTAACAATATCTTCAATTTTTAAGATAAATAGATTAATCAGTTCATTTGAACATCGGCTGTCAACAAACAGCAGCTTGCCGGCATTTCTTCTGCAGTCATCGCAGATTGCCCCACCATATTTAATTGAAAATGCAAATCCTCTCAAGTTATGTGTATCATATGTATCTTCCTTATCATATAATTTTCTTGAGCAAATACTGCATGTTTCAAATAATGGTACATATCCCATAATTTTTAATAATTTTGCAATAAAAAAAGCAAGAATTTTTTTAAGAGTAGTGCTATCATTGAATGCACATCTGTTTATTTCCTTTAAAACCACATAAACCAGCCGGAAAATGCTTACTGAAGAAGATCCCTCTGATTGAGTTTTAAGAATAATTTCACTGATTATTTGAGCAATATTGAATTTAAAAAAATCAGAAGATATATTTTGAAATATTTCAATGATTTCCGCCTGTGAAATCACGTCAAGATTCCTTCCCCGGGAAATCTCACTATCGATCACATTATATAGTTCAAGCCTTCCTGAAAATTTGCTTTTGAAATTGCAGGCACCCTTAGCTACAGCATTTATTATGCCATGCTCGATTGAGAACAGCCTGACGATTTTATCTGCCTCTCCAAGCTTGCAGGATTTAAGAACAATAGAACTGGCTTTATATGTAGCCATATTTGCAGAATTCCATGTATTATAAGAATCTATTTATCAAATAAATTAATATACTCATCCATAATTTCAACACCGGCGCTTGTTCCAAGTCTGGTGGCACCCGCATCAATTAAAGCCTGGGCATCTTTAAATGACCTTATCCCGCCGGAAGCTTTTACGCCTATGTTTCTTGTAACAACTTCCCTTATAAGTCTTACATCATCAAGTTCCACTCCTCTTGCTCCATAGCCGGTGGATGTCTGAATGAAGTCTGCCCCGATGTCTTCAATAATCTTGCATACTTTTCTGATTTCATCCTTGAGAAGATTACCTGTCTCTATGATTACTTTAATATTAATATGCTTGTTATATTCAGCCATTTGCTCTCTTCTTATAACATTTACAATGATTAAAAGTTCCTTTTCAATAAAAGTAAAATTACCGCTTTTAAGTGCTCCAAGATTCATGACAACATCAATTTCATCTGCACCTTTTTTTACATTATCCTTCGCTTCAAAAACTTTTGTTTCTGTTGTGTTCACGCCAAGAGGAAAACCAACAACAGAGCAAACCTTGACATCTGTATCAGTAAGAAATCTTCTGACTATAGTTATCATGCATGGATTCACGCAAAGCGATGCAAAATGATATTTTTTCGCATCCCTGCATAAACTTTCAATTTCCTTGACATTTGCAATAGGTTTTAAATAAGTTAGATCAATAGTTTTTGCTAATTGCTCTCTTGTTAACGTAATAACCACCAGACCTTTCCGTAAACTAATTTTTTAACAGAAATATAAAAAAATTGATAATCAAAATAAAAATTTATAAATGCAAATTTTAATAATCATATCCAAAGTCCTTTAAGGCAGTCTCATCATTAGTCCAGTTTTTTCTTACTTTTATCCAAAGCTCAAGGTGAACCTTTGTTCCAAGGAATTCTTCAAGCATAATCCTTGCTTTCATTCCTGCTTTTTTAAGCATAAGGCCGCCTTTACCTATGATAATTAATTTATGCGTCTGTCTTTGCGCATAAATTACTGCACTTATTTTTGTTATTTTTTCCTTATTTTTTGTAAGCCCTTCTTCAAATTTATCTGTTTCAACAGTTACTGAATGAGGAAGCTCATCTTCAAGTACAGATATCAGGCTCTCACGGATAATGTCTTCCGCTATATTTCTTACAGGTCTGTCTGATATCATATCTTCCGGATAATATGCAGGGCCCTGCGGCAGATACTTTTTTACTGCAGATATCAATTTATTGAAATTTCTGTCCTTAAGAGCTGAAATCATAATTATTTCCTTAAAAAAATCAAAATCTTTAATCTTTTCCAGTTCAATTTCAAGTTTTTTCCTGGAAGTTATATCAATCTTATTTACAAGCAGAATCACAGGTTTGTGTGTTTTCCTTATTTTTTCAAAAATAAAAAAATCTCCCCTGCCAATGCCTGTCGAAGAATCAACAACATCAAGAACAATATCTGCATCCGCAATAGTATCAAGAATCAGTTTATTAAGTTTTTCTGTTAAAAGATTCTTTGGTTTTAAAAATCCGGGAACATCTACAAATATTATTTGAGAATCTTTATCATTATAAATACAGTTTGTTCTATTTCTCGTTGCCTGCGCTTTATCTGAAGTTATTAAAATTTTACTGCCCAGAATATTATTTATTAAAGTTGACTTGCCTGTGTTTGTTCTGCCTGCCACTACCACAAAACCTGACTTAAAATTTAAATTTTCCATTAAATATTACAAAGCATTATATTTCTGTTGATATCTTTGCCGTACATGTTTTTTTTAAACTCAAGCAATTTAAAACCAAATTTCTCATAAAAACGGATGGCGGAAATATTTTGAGGATCTACAGTCAGCTCTATTTTTTTTATCTTATCCCTTTTTAAAATTTTTATTGATTCTCCAAGAAGCAAACTGCCTGTGCCTTTATTCCTGAAACCTTCCTTTATGTAAAATGAATGTATGAAAGCTCTGCTGAAGTCATTCCAGTCTCTTATTAATTCATTTACTCCTATTATTAATTCCCTGCTGCTTTTTTGCATAAAGTCATCTTTTTTAACCGCAACTATCAGTTTGCCGTATTTAATTATTACAGGTATTATCCACTCATTTATCCCCGAAGCTTCACCCAGATTTTCAATTTCCAGTTGTTTTATTTCCAGAACAAAATCCAGATTAAAATCTTTTATTTCTTTTATAATAATGTTGCTCATAAAAGACTTTACTAAAATTTTTATTTTGCATTTTTATTTGCCACTTCTAAAAGGAAAAAAATAAGACTCAACTAAATTTTACTATATATGTCAATGTTAAATTTTAAACTGCTTCTCAACTTCAGAAAGCAGTGACTCCTGCTTCTTTTCCATTAATAATTTTTCTTCTGCTTTTTCATGATCATAGCCATATATATGCAGCATTCCATGAATTATTAAAAAAATCAGTTCCTTGGTAAGACTCCAGTTTTTTTTATAAATCTTAATATTTTCACTTGCAACTGACGGACAGATTAATATTTCTCCAATAGTAAAAAATCCATACTCGTCCTTGAAACTTTCAGCATCATCAATAAAACCAAATACATTTTTATCATTAAGATAAGAAAAGGAAAGCACATCTGTTTCTTTATCAATATTTCTGTATTTTTTATTTATATCCCTCATCTCTTCCTTGCCTATAAAAACAATGTTAAGCTCACTGCTTTCTTCCCTTTCAAGTTTTTTAAATAAATAATCGGAAATTTTTATAATTTCATTAGCCTCAACATCAAAATCCTTCTGATTATTAATTACAATTACATCCATTTTTTTCGCTTTCTCTAAGTTTTAAAAATTACTTAAGCTGCCGTGAAAGGATTTTCAGTCCTGTATCCTGATATGAGATTCTTGTATGATATATGGATATCAGTCCTTCAATTAATGTGCTTTTAATTGTGTTTATTTCTTTTATTGTTATATCTGCTTCGCTTAGCTGTTCATCAGCAATCTTTGATTTAATTATATCGCTGACCATTTGTTCTATCTTTTTTGGAGTTATTTTTTCAATTGATCTGACTGCAGCTTCTGCAGTATCTGCAAGCATCAGTATGGCTGCTTCTCTTGTTTGAGGCTTCCTGGCAGGATATCTGAAGTGTCCTTCCATTATTGCATCAGGATTTGAGGCAAGCATCTTTTCTGCTTCCATATCTTTTTGTTTTTTATAAAAATAAGTAATGACCGAATTACCGTGATGCTGCGAAATTATTTCAACAACTTTCTTTGGGATTTTATTTTTTATGGCAATTTCAACTCCATCCTTTATGTGATTTGAAATGATATTCTTGCTCATTGATGGATTCAGTTTATTATGTATGTTTTCAACATTCATCTGGTTTTCATAAAAATATTCAGGCCTTTTCATCTTTCCCAGATCATGATACAGTGCTGCTACCTTTACAAGCAGACCGTCTGCTCCTATAGCATTTGCACATGATTCTGCAAGATGACTTACAAGAAGACTGTGATTATATGTACCGGGAGCATTGATAAGCAGCTCCTTTAAAAGCGGCTGGTCGGTATGAGATAATTCCAGAAGTCCCATTGCCGTAACTACTCTGAATGAAGATTCAATAAATGGCAGCAGTCCTATTGTAATAATTGCTGATACCACGCCATTTACTATTCCCAAAACTGTGTAAAGTAAAATTGATTTCAAGTCTCCGCCAATCAAATTTACAATAAAAAATAAAAAAGCTAAAAAAAGCGAGCTAAAGAAACCACCCTTCATTATGCTGTTTCTTTGAGATACATTTGAAACCATAAAGGTTGCAAAAATACCGCCAAGGAAATAAATTAATGACAACTGATAATCAAAATTAGCTGCAATGCCAAAATTAACAGCCAGAACCAGTGAAAGAATTATCCCTGCTCTTGTGTCAAAAATTATAGAGCAAAGCATTGAAGCAGCTATCATTGGGAAAAGATAAACCCATAGATTCAAATGAAATGAGGATAATGTTGTAAATAATTTTATTAATGCAATAAAAATTATTATTATTGTTGAAGTAATTAGCAGTTTTTTTGTATTATTGAAAATATTTTTGTTGAATTTATAAATGTAAAAATAAAAGATAACTAAAACCACAATATTAATCAGTCCGATATATGAAAATACTTTCCAGTTAAAACCTGTATTTAAAAGCCCCAATTTATTTAAAATAAGTATATCATTTTCATTTGCGATATCTCCCTCACTTATTATTGTCTGACCTTCAGTAACTGTAACAATATGAGGCGGAGTTTCTTCTCTGGCTTGTTTTCTTGCTTTTTCAGTAGCAACAGGATCAAAAATTGCTGTGGGTTTAAGATTTTTCTGCAGAATATTTACTACTAAATTTTTATCTTCAGCTTTAACGGCAGCATCATTTTCTACAACTTTTACTACCCCAACCTTTTTCGCATCAACATCATTTGGCTTTATGTTTTCCTTCATTATTGATTTTGCAAGATTTAAAGTTTCATTCATCAGCATGTTGTTTTCCTCGAAATCAAGGGCAAGTGCTGTTTTTAAATCTTCTTCACTGTAGTCGCTGGCTATAAGGCTTGCAAAATAATCTACTCTTTCTTCGGGAGTTTCAAAAACCTTTTTGGAAATAATTTTTGCGAGTGCAAAAAAATATCTTATCTGATAAAGCACTCCTTCAGTATTATTTAAAACCCCCGGATCATAATTATAAATATCTTCAACTTCTATTTCTCTCCTGTTTCTGTCCTCCTGTGTTTTTGCAGCATCTTCAAATTCAATGCTTTTATTTGCCTTTATGGTTCTGGGGCTTGCCTCCCCCAGCCTGATGCCTAAATCTGGAGTGAAATTATATGACAGGATACTGACAATGACAGCAAAAGTCAGAACAAATATATACAATTTTTGTGCAAAACTGCTTTTTAAACTGAAATATTTGCTAAAGAAGCTGCCTTTATTGTTGACATGATCGTCAGGATTAACTATTTCCCTGGTTTGATTTTTAATCTTTTTTGAAAACATCATTATTATTAATAACTTAATACACTATTCTTCTTTTTTTTCAGATTCCTTTAATTTTGACCTGCTTACTGCATCATCTTCATAATCTTTATAAGCATTCACAATTTTTTGAACAAGATTATGCCTTACTACATCGCTTGATGTAAGATAAACAAAATCTATTCCGGAAATTCCCTTAAGAATATTATTAACAATTATTAGTCCTGACTGTTTTCCTTCAGGAAGGTCAATTTGCGTTATATCTCCTGTTATTACCACCTTTGAACCAAAACCGAGCCTTGTCAGAAACATTTTCATCTGCTCGGGGGAGGTATTCTGTGCTTCATCAAGGATGATAAAGGAATCATTTAATGTTCTTCCTCTCATGTACGCCAGGGGAATTACTTCAATAATATTCATTTCCATATACTGCTGGAACATTTCAACATCAAGCATTTCATATAACCCGTCATACAAAGGTTTAAGAAAAGGATTGATCTTGTCATACAAATCTCCAGGCAAAAAACCCAGTTTTTCTCCTGCTTCAACAACAGGTTTTACAAGAACAATCCTGCCAACTTCATTTGATTTAAGCGCGTTGACTGCCATTGCAAGCGCAAGATATGTTTTGCCCGTTCCGGCAGGCCCGATTCCGAAAACTATTGTATTGTTTCTGATTGCATCAATATATTTTTTCTGTCCTTCAGTTCTTGCTTTTATTTTTTTCCCACTGTTAACAATTATATAATTATCAAATATTTCATGCGGTTTTAAAATTGATTTGCTTTCCATAATTTGTATTGAGTCACCTAATTTTTGTAAATTTAATTTTTGTCCAAGATTGATTTGAAGCGTAAGATCATTTATCAGACTTATAGCAGACTCAACATTTTTCCTCTCTCCTGCTATTTCAACATTATTGCCCAAAACAAATATATCGACCTCAAAATCCTTCTCAACCTGCCTGATAAATTTATCTCTGTCTCCAAGAAGTTCAGCAATGGAATGATTCTTCTTAAACTCAAGTTTTATTTTTTGCGATATAATTCCCAAAATAAATCCCTCTTCTAAATCTTTAATAAATTAATTTATAAAAAAATATTTTATCCTGGAGGCCAGGTAAATTTTCTTCCGCCCAGAATATGAAAATGCAGATGCTTTATGCTCTGGCCTGCGCCATCTCCAGTATTTGTTACAACTCTGAAACCACCTCCGTCAATTTTCATCTTCCTTGCTGTTTGTGAAATAATCATTAAAATTTTAGAAGATAGTCTGTCTTCAAATTTATCAATTTCAAGAATAGAGGAAATATGCTGTTTTGGTATAAGCAAAAGATGAACAGGTGCAACAGGGTTGACATCCCTGATAACTGCAATATCATCATCTTCAAAAACCATATCTGATGTAATTTCCTTATTTATAATTTTACAGAACAAGCAGTCCAATTTTTACCTCCAGATAATTCATATAAAAATCTTTAAAGTTATTTTTTAATAAAATTTATAATAATTATAGTTATTAAATAATAAAAAACAAAATCCGTCAGTTATTTTAAATATAAAGTTTAAATAACACTGCCTTTTAAGCCTTCAAGATAAACTGAATCAGTCTTTATTTCAACTATCTGTCCTGTTTTTATTTTTTCCTTTTTTCCATTTAAACAAAAGTATATTTTAATGTAATTTTCAGACATTCCACTTGCCAGATTACCATCATAATTTATTCTTTCAACTGAAACTTTTAATACTTTTCCTTTATTTAAATTTATATATTTTTTTCTTAATTCTGATGCAATGCCTCTTAAATTCAAACTTCTTTTATTTTTTATCTCCTGATTTACCTGATCATACATGCAGGCTGCAGCAGTATGATTTCTTGGAGAATATTTAAAAGCATGAATTTTACTGAAATTAATTTCCCTGCAGGCTTTTAATGTGTGATTGAAATCTTCATCGCTTTCCCCTGGAAAACCGGTAATAATATCTGTAGTTAAAGCTATATCCGGTATTAATTTTTTAATTTTATTTATTTTTTTAAAAAAGAAATCCATATCGTATGGCCTGCCCATCTTTTTTAATATATTACTGCTTCCGCTTTGCAAGGGTACGTGCAGATGCCTTGCAATTTTACCGCTGTCTTTCATTAAGTCCAAAAGCTCATCGGTTATTTCATTAATTTCAATGGAGCTAAGTCTTATCCTTGCTGCCTGGGTTTTATTTGTGATTAATTCAAGCAGGACTGCAAGATTTAAATCAGAGAAAATTAAATCATCAATTGCAAAATTATCATTATCTTTAAAGTCAATACCATATTTTCCGATATGGATCCCGGTAATAACTATTTCCTGCCGTTCGTTTTTTACTGCATCATCAATATCTGAAATAATTTTTAAGGGGGTCTCGCTTCTATAAGCGCCTCTTACATAAGGTACTATACAGTATGAACATCTTTGCTCACAGCCATCCTGTATTTTAATAAATTGTCTTGAATGCCTGCCAGGTAATCTTAAATTTTCCTCTATTTCCGTGAGCAGTTTGCATTGTTTTGAATTTCCTTTGATTAAATCTGCAATTTCACCTTTTTGTTCGTTTGTAAAAACATGATCAATGTTATTTTCTTTTAAAAATCTGTCATTGAAATTAACGAAACATCCCGTTACTATGATTTTAGCTGCAGGGTTTAGCATTTTAATTCTTCTTACCATCTGTCTTGCTTTTTTATCACTTGCAGATGTGACCGTACATGTATTTATAACAGCAAAATCAGGATTTTCATTAAATTCAACCAGCTTAAGTCCTGAATTTGTAAGCTCTCCTATGATGTTATCAGATTCGGTCTGATTTGTTTTGCAGCCGAAGGTTACAACAGAAAACCTGTTTAAATCTTCTTTTTTATTTTTAATATCATTCATATTATCTTTTGTTTTTAATTTTCCCTGCATAAAATTAATCCTCGTTAATATTTTTCATAATTCATCTTAAGTAAAGGACATTATCACCGGCAGCATATGGAGCAAAAACAGCTTTTAAATATTATAGTTAATAATAAATTTCAAGTATATATCTGATAACCGATGATACATATACCGCTGCAGTTTCTGCTTTAAGGATATTTCTGCCTAAACTTATTGGTAAAGCTCCCTGTTTTAAAAGAAAATCAATCTCCTTTTCATCAAAACCGCCTTCCGGACCGATTATAAAACCGATTTTCAAATCACAGTTATCCTTATTAACTTTACAGGTATCCAAAATTTTCCGGTTTTTCCGTTTTGCAAAATTATACCGGCTGTTAACTATATTCTGGCTTTTTTTATAATCTGCAATAAGATTTTTCAAACTGTCAATAATATTATTTTCTTCGGCATTTTCAGAACTGGCCTCTTCATAAGGAAGATAAAAAATATTAAAATCTCCTGTTTTTATATCAGTTAAATTAACTTCCTGCAAAACCCTGCATTTAAAATCTCTTTTAGCCTGCTTTGAAGCTTCATCAGCTATTTTCTGCCATCTTGATATTTTTTTTGCATCTGTCTTTTCAGTGATTACCGATCTTTTACTTGCTACCGGAATAATTGTATTTATACCGGTTTCCGCAGCTTTTTGAATTACAAGTTCCATTGAACTTCTTTTAAGCAGACATTGGAACAAAAAAACTTTTATTGGACTCTCATAAATCTCTTTTTTATTTAATATTTTTAAAACTGCCTTATTCTTATTAATCTCAATTATTTCTGCCTGGTATCTGAATTTTTTATTATCAGATAACTCTACCCTGTCTCCTGTCTTAGCTCTTAAAACCTGACCAAGATGCTTTAAATCATCATTTAAGATTTCAATCTTATCTTCATTTACATTTTCTTCGGATATAAAAAAGTAAGGATGGCTCATTTTGCACTTATATTAAGCTGTGATTGCATTTTAATTTTTAGCGTCTTAAAGAGGAATTATTTTATCTTTTAAAAGCTTCCTTTAAGTTTGAAAAAAATGACCTGCTGCCGTCTCCAACTATTTCGCCCCTGTTTTCAGCAATTCTTCTTAAAGCCTCAGTCTCTTCTTTTGAAAGCTTTGTTGGTATCTTAATATTAACATTTATAATATGATCGCCTCTGCGGTAACCGTTAAGCTCAACCATTCCCCGGGATTTCAAAATCATTCTTGTATTTGGCTGGGTTCCCGGTTCAATTATAATCTCCTCCCTGCCGTCAATTGTTTCCACTTCAATCCTGGTACCAAGAATTGCCTGAGTAAAAGATATTTCAAGATTACTGATAATATTATTATTTTCTCTTTTAAATAATGGATGGGGAGCAATTGAAATAACAACATAAAGGTCTCCATTTATAGAACCTCTCCCTGCAGAATTACCTTTACCTGATACTCTTATGCTGTCTCCGTTATGTATTCCTGCCGGAACTTTAATTTTTACATTTTTTTTCTGCTTGTAATAGCCTTTCCCCAAACATTTTTTGCATGGATTTTTTAAAATTTCTCCGGTGCCGCCGCAATTACTGCATGGTGAAGAAGTTACCATGCTTCCCAGAATAGTTTGTCTGGTATATCTTACCTGTCCTGTTCCATTGCAAACCGTACATTTTTCCACACCGTTTTGTTCCTGACTCCCTGTCCCGTTGCATACTTCACATAAATCATTGCAGAAATATTCAACTTCCCTTTCAATTCCAAAAGCTGCTTCCTTAAGACTTATTTCCAGTCTTGTTTCTATATGGCTTCCTCTTGTCTGCCTTCTTGAATTTGTCCTTGAGGAACTGCTTCCAAAACCGCCAAAGAACATGTTAAATATATCTCCAAAACCAAATTCACTAAATACGCTTTCTCCGTCAAAATTATCAAACAAGCTGTTGTTAAACCCGAATGTATCATACTGCCTTCTCTTGTCCTCATTGCTTAATACTGCATATGCTTCAGAAATTTCCTTGAATTTTTCTGCAGATTCAGTATTCCCATCATTTACGTCAGGATGATACTGCCTTGCAAGTTTCCTGTAAGTTTTTTTTATTTCTTCAGTGGAAGCATTACGGGATACTCCAAGAACATCATAATAATCCTTTTTATTTGAAGCCAAAAAAAATCACCCCTAAAAATTTTATATAAGTATTTTGCGTAAAAATAAAAATTTTTAATATTTAAAGCAAAAAAACAATTTTAATTAAATTTCAAAAAATTTCAAATCATTTAAATAAACATAAATACTACATGTTTTATATTTAAAAAGCATTTAATTTTTTATGATTTTTTCCTTAATTGATTTTTATAAAAACATGCAAGGTTATGTTTTATAGTCAAGCAAGCTTGATAAGCTGTTACTGAACCTGCTTAATATATTTATTATTTTTATATAATTCATCCTTTTCGGTCCCAAAACACCTATGGATCCGCTAAAGTTCCCCCTTATTTTATATTTTGATGCCACAAGGCTTAAATCATCAGTCTCCATGCCATAAATTTCACTGCCAATCTTAACATTTATTTCATCTTCACTGGAATAATTAAGTAAAATTTTCATCAACAGATATTCATTTTCAAAAACACTTATTATTTTTTTTATCTTATCAAAATCTACAAATTCAGGATCCTTGAATATGCTGAATGTTCCCTTTATAAATATTCTGTTTAAGGAATTTAAATTTTCTTCACAGCTTTTAATCAAATCAATAATTTTATTTATCAGAAAGAAAAGATACTTGTCGTTCTCTGCAAGCCTTATTGAATTTTCAAAGTTAATTTCATTTATAAGTTTTCCTCCTACCTGTGAATTTAAAATACCTGACGCCCTTTGAAGATCAAGATCATTATATGCACTGCCAATACTGAATCTTTTTTTATAAACTCTTCCTGAATCAGTAATTAATACAAAAAGATAATCATCACTGCCAAATTTTAAAAGTTCAACATGTCTTAATCTGCTTTGATTTATTTGTGGAGCAACAATCATTGACAGATAATTTGTAAATTGAGACAGGGTTTCAGTTGAAAGCATGAGAATTGTTTCCAGATCCATTTCCCTGCTTACAGGAAGATTTAATGGCGCAAGCTGATTTTGTTCGTTAATCGCTGATTTTTCATTAACAAAAATAATATTATCAACATAATATCTGTATCCTGAATCAGTAGGTATCCTTCCGGCAGAAGTATGGGGATGCGAGAGATATCCCATTTCCTCAAGTTCAGCCATTTCCTTTCTGATGGTTGCAGAGCTGATTTCATTTTTAAAATTCTCTGTTAGAGTTTGAGATGAAACAGGCTCAGCTTTTTCTATAAAACTCAAAATTATCTGTTTTAATATTTCTTTTTTTCGTGCGCTAAATTTCATAATTTAATTCACCCAATTTATATATTATACTACAAAAATTTCTGTTCCAAATCAGATATTGATATTGATGCTGCCAATTCTTTTTTTTATATCGTCTACAAGATTAATTTCAACCGGGTTTACATTATTTAAAATTGCCAGGTAAATACTGGTCCAGATTGAGATGAAAATTCCCCTGAATGCTTTTACTGTTTCATTTTGTCCGGTAATATGAATCTCGTCATAACTTACGGCCCTTTCAAGAAAAATATTCTTTAAAATATTAATTCGCTCCAGGATTTCCTTATCCGCATTATCATCAATTATAAATAAGATAAAGAATTTTTTTCTTAACTGCGGATTCATTTCCCATGCAACTATTTCATCGTGCTCTATTTCAGGTATCATGTTAAAATGAGCAAACATCTTACTGGTGGCATTTAATTCTATTTTGAATCTGTAACTTATAGCTTCAGTAATTTTATTGCATCCATATAATACTGGTATGGTATCATATAAGTTAATTGCAAGTTTTTTTGCAATATTATTTTCAATTTTAATTTCAGGCATCAATTCCCTTGTAAATTGAAAAAGTTCATTTTCTATATCATCCCATATCAGTCCGAGAGGACCGTTTCTTTTTATGCCTGAAACTGTAATTAAATTTGCACGTGAAAGGATGCCGATGAGCAAAACATAAGCATATCCTACAGCCAGTCTGGGCAGTAATTTTTCAGCATAAAGAATAAACTGCACTTTTTGGCTGGAAGCAAACTTTTCCCTGATTTTTCCGCCTGTTGTAATTATTATTACCTCGATATCCATTTTTAAAATTTCATCAACTGCATTTATTACATCAATTGTTTTTCCACTGTGAGTTACAGCAATTACAAGAGTTTTGCTGTTTACCCATGAAGGTATCATTTTTGATGAGCAAATTTCAACAGGAACTTTCAGCCTGTTTTCGGAAGAAGCTTTTAATAATCTGTAAGCAGTATGTGCAGGATTTCCATTTCCAAGATTAAAATATTGCTGTAATTTTTTTTCAGATTTAACTGCGTGCCTCTGATAATCTGTTCTGCTTTTTTGAACTGTTTTGGAAACTCATATAAAACATTTACAAGCTCACTAACATCTGAAGATAAGAACCGCTTGCTGTTATTTAAAATTTCAAATTCCAATTTACTGCCTCCTGTTTAAAATTTGTATTATCAATTAATAATACTTTCACCTCATCTGTAAACCATTTATCCTGATTAAAAAAACATCATTAATAAATTAATGTGACAACATCGCTGATAAATAACAAAATAAAATATTTTTATTTACATTATACTATTTTTATTTTAATATCACCTTGAAACTGAAATATTTAAGTAATTTTGCTTTTTTATAATTTAAAAATCGGGGAGCTTTTAAGGCTGAGAGGATTGGTTTTCCAATCGACCCGTGGAACGTGAACTAGGTAATTCTAGCGGACGAAAGAAATATTTTTTAAATATTTAACTACTGACAGATTGCCTTAGTTGGTAGTTTTTTTATTTTTCAGGATTAAAGATAAAAATATGGAAACTAAAAAATTAAGGGCTTTAATAGTTGTAAATGGTTTGATAAAAAATCCGAGACTTATTATGAATTTGCTTTCAAACTACTACCACTTCAGTAACAGGTATTTAATAATTTGCACTGATGGAGCTGTTAAAAACTGCCTGAAGCTTAAACTTTTCCCGGAAATAGTAATTGGAGATATGGATAGTATTAATGAGAAAGATATGGAAATACTAAAATCCTGTGGAAATAATGTAACTTATATAAAATCGCATATAGGGAAAGATGAAAGTGATGCCCAACTTGCTTTGGAATACGCGGTTGACAATAAAATAAATAATATTCTTCTGGCAGGTGCTCTCGGAAAAAGGACAGATCATAGTCTTGCAAACATATTCAATATTGCTTCCGATAAATTCAAAAACATGGATATTAAAATTATTGATGATAATTATGAAATTTCCATTTTAAGGAAGTCAGCTGAAATTGAAGGAACCGTTGGAAATATACTTTCAATGTTTTCACTCACGCCGGTTACTTATTTTGTCAGTACTGACGGGCTTGAATATAAGCTTGAAAATGAAGAATTATTATTTAGTCCTGTCAGAGGACTTAGCAATATTTTCAGAAAAAAAACTGCAAGAATAAATATAAAAGACGGTATTTTACTGCTTGTAAAGGAAATTAAACATATTTGAAATATCTTTAGGATCGGCGGCTGGGTATCTCAAGACACGCAAGCTTTGCCCCAGCGAGTCAAAGCTTGCTCTGATTTCAGGCTTCGCTCTCCTCTCTAAAGAGAGGAACCATGCCCGCTCAGCCTTTATAAGGTCTTCTCGACACCCAGCCGCCGATTTAATAATTTGTTTTTAATTACAAAAAAGAATATTAATTATATTTATAAATTATAGTGATTATGGTAATAAAACTAAAAGTTATTAAAATTTAGTAGAACTTACATGAAAGAGCAATATTTTAGAATTTTTGTAATTTAAAGAATTTTTATAATTTAGGAAAATTAAAAAATTAATGGATAAGAAACAATAAATGAAAAAAAGAAGGCTAAGTAAAAATTTTATTAACAATTTGTATTCCTTCCTGTTTTTTCTTGTGCTGATTGCTATATGGGAAATAATTTCCAGAACAGGACTGACTCCAGGCTATATTCTGCCTGCTCCTGACATTATATTATATAACCTGTTTTTAAATCTTAAATTAATAGATCGGCATATTTTAGTAACTGTTTATGAAACTTTAACTGGTTTCATAATATCCATCTTCATCGGTACAATAATTGCAGTAATTATGGATGGAATACCTCTGGTAAAAAAAGTCATATATCCTTTGCTCATTACCACCCAGACAATTCCAATAATTACTCTTGCGCCCCTGTTTATAATATGGTTTGGTTATGGTTATTTGCCTAAAATAATAATAGTAGTTTTGATTTGTTTTTTTCCGATTTCAATAAGCCTGATGCAGGGACTGAGTTCTGTTGATACCGATCTTATCAATCTGCTTAAATCAATGGGTGCAGGAAGATATAAAATTTTTACCTTAGTAAAATTTCCGTCATCACTTCCCGGCTTTTTTTCAGGACTGAAGATAGCTGCAACCTACAGCATTATGGGTGCAACTATCGGGGAATGGGTAGGAGGAAAAGACGGACTCGGTGTTTACATGCTGAGAGCAAGATACTCTTTTGCAACTGACAAGGTTTTTGGTGCAATCATAATAATTACGGTATTAAGTATTTGTTTATTAAAAATAATCGAGTTTATTGAGAGAAAGGCAATGCCATGGACTGTTTTTGAAAAATTTGAAATTCTTGAATAATTAATTAAAAAGGAAAGGAAAAATGTGAAAGATATGAAAAAAAGAAAATATGGTTTTTTGACACTGTTAAATGTTTTTTTAATTTCTGTTGTTTTTGCAGTGTCAATACTTTCTCTATCTTCCTGTAAATCAGGAGTTTCAGGCGGGGAAAGCACTACACAAAAGGCAGAAATAAAAAAGATTTCCGTAGTCCTTGACTGGGTTCCAAATACGAATCATACGGGTATTTATGTTGCAAGAGATAAAGGTTTTTACAACGAAGAAGGTCTTGAGGTTGATATAGTGCAGCCTACAGAAGGGGGAGCAGCAGATTTAATTGCAGCAGGAAAGGGGGAGTTCGGCATCAGTTATCAGGAACAGGTAACATATGCAAGAACTGCAGAACCGGCATTGCCTGTTAAAGCAATTGCAGCAATAATTCAGCATAATACTTCAGGGTTTGCATCTCCTGCAGAAAAAAATATTAAAACTCCAAAGGATTTTGAAGGAAAAAAGTACGGAGGCTGGGGTACATCTATTGAAGAAGCCATGCTGAAAGCCTTAATGGAAAAATATGGAGCAGATTTCTCAAAACTTCAGATTATAAACATAGGAGCTTCAGACTTTTTTACAAGCG
Organism: Actinomycetota bacterium; assembly: GCA_023379515.1. The sequence goes on along the minus strand of JAMCQQ010000515.1, from coordinate 1,624 downwards.
TGCAAAAGGATGTTGATTTTTCATGGATATATTATGGTTGGGACGGTATTGCTGCTGAGGTAAAGAATTTTAAAATAAATTTTATAAAACTTCAGGATCTTGATGAAAATCTGGATTTTTATACTCCCGTAATCATTGCAAGTGAAGAAAATATCAAAAACAATCCTGAATTGATCAAAAAATTCTTAAAGGCTACCTCAAAAGGTTATGAATTTGCCATAAAATATCCTGATGAAGCAGCACAGATATTGCTTAAAGCTGTTCCCGAACTGGACAAAAATATAATAGTAAAAAGTCAGCAATATCTTGCAAAACAATATCAGGCAGAAGCTCCCAAATGGGGAGTAATGGATGAAAAAATATGGGAGAACTTTTCAAAGTGGATGTTTGATAAAAAACTCATTAATAAAGAACTTGATTATAAAAATGCTTACACAAATGAATTTATGCCTTAATCTTATAAATTATGAAAAAATTATTTAAAACTTTAAGGTACAGGTTAAAATTAATTTCGACTTGAGTATTTTAAATTAAGTTAACGGGATATTAAATAAAGCATAAAATGCCAGATAAAATTAAGGCTTTAAATATTAAAAAAAGTTTTGGAATACTTGATACTCTTGAAGATGTATCTGTGGTTCTTGAGGAAAATAAATTTGCAGCCATACTTGGTCCAAGCGGCTGTGGCAAAAGCACTTTATTTGACATCATTTCAGGGCTTGAAAAGCCTGACAAGGGCACTGTCATTATTGATGGCATTGATTACACAGGAAAAACAGGCAGAATCAGCTACATGCACCAGAAGGACCTTCTCCTTCCATGGAAAACAGTTCTTGATAATGCCTGTATTCCGCTTATTATAAAAAAAATTAAGATCAGACAGGCAAGAGAAAAAGCTGCAGGTTATTTTAGCTTATTCGGACTTAGCGGCTTTGAGAATTATTATCCGAACCAGTTATCTGGAGGTATGAAGCAAAGAGCAGCACTTCTTAGGACTTATTTGTTTTCCGATGACATAATGCTGCTTGATGAACCTTTTGGAGGGCTTGATGCAATAACAAGAAGAGACATGCAGCTCTGGCTGCTGCAGTTGCTTGAGAATTTCAGAACTTCCATTCTTTTCATAACCCATTCTGTAGATGAAGCAATTTTTCTGTCAGATAAAATTTATCTGTTTTCAAAAAGGCCTGCAAAAGTTAAGGCTGCTTTTGATATAAATATAAAAAGACCGAGAGATTACAGAACATTTACTTCTGAACAGTTCAATAACATCAAGAAGGAAATACTGAATTTGCTTAAAGAAGAATAAAATGTATTTTACCAATTAATCAGCAGGACTAAATAAACACCGGTTTACAATATAAGAGGCATCATAAATAATATTATTACAATATTTTATCAAGGTTTAAAAAGATATCCTTATAAATATCCACACTTTTAATTAAATTATCTATTAACACATATTCATCTTTGCTGTGAATTACTTCAGGAGTTCCAGGACCTATGATAATAACAGGAATATCTAAATATGTATTTAATACTGAACCATCGCTAGCATAGGACAATGCTATTTTTCTTCTTCCTGAAACATGACTGTCAATTATTTTTTTTAGCTGCATTGCAG
>JAMCQQ010000514.1 GCA_023379515.1 Actinomycetota bacterium | reverse complement strand
GCTGGTGACATATCTAAAATTGGCTTAAATAATACAGGGTCATTCCAGGGAATTCTAACAAATGGTGCTAATCCATGACTTCTAGTTGTCATTACAAGTAGGTTTATATCTTTTTTATCTAATGGGCCATGTTCTCCATCAATCCATATAAAATCAAAACCACAATAGCAGATTATTTCGCAGATTTCTGGACCGCTTAATATTATATGTGTTCCAATTACAAGTTCCCCTTTTAAAATTTTTTCCTTTATTTTTAATGCGTTACTATCCATTTTTTTCCTTTTAAGTTTGAGATTTATAGTTATATTTTCGCAATTTGTTTTTAGGTATTACGTCTTCATTTACGTAGTCTTCTGGCCAATAACCTGTCAGAACTCTCACTACATTTTCTGCTGAGGTCTTTTTAACTTCATTAAAGGAGACCTTTGAATTTGCTGATATATGTGGAGTAAGTATTACATTATCTAGTTTATAATAAGGAGAATCAACTTTACAGAGGTTAGGACCATGAACTGCAAAATGTTCATAAACATCTACTGCTGCCCATGATATCCATTTTTCTTTCAATGCACGTATTAAATCTTCTTCTACTATTATTTGGCCTCTTGCAGTATTTATAAATGTTGCTTCAGGTTTCATCATTTTAAAATATTTTTCATCTATTAAGTGGTATGTTTCTTTTTTTAAAGGTGTATGAAGTGAAACAAATTCACAATTTTTAAAAATCTCTTCCATAGTTCTTTCTTTGACTTTGTATTTTTCAAATATTTTTTTATCGATATAAGGGTCATATGCCCATATTTCTAACCCAAAGGGTCTTGCTCTTTCTGCTACTGCTCTTGCAATGTTGCCAAAACCAATGAGTCCCAACTTTTTCCCATATATTCTGATTGGATGGTTTTCATCAGTTTGCAGATTATTTATTTCATCCCATGCTTTTTCACTTCGTGCGCAATTTCTAAAAAGCTTATCCCATTTTATCAGCATCTTATTACAAGCAAGTAAAAAAGCCATAACATGATCTGCCACTTCACTTATACAAAATCTAGGACAATTTGCTACTACAACCCCATTTTTTGTTGCAGTATCTATATCAATTTTGTCAACACCAATCCCCATTCTGCTTATAATTTTTAAATTTTTAAGTCTGTTTATTAAATCCTCCTTAACATAATTATTGCTTACAATAATAGCCTCAGCATTAAATATTTCTGAATCTTCACCAAATCTATAAATTTCTTCAGCAAGTTCTACTTCATATATTTTTCCACCTATAGAATTTAGTATTCCCCTTTCTGTTTGTGTCATTTTAAAATTTTGACTATCCGTTCTTATTATTACATGATTTTTTTGTTTCATATATCTAACTTCCTGACAAAATAATTTTTAAAATATTATTATTTTTATTCACTGAAATTTTTATCACCAAAAGTGCTACCCCTAGAATAGTATATGGTGCACTATACCTGTTGCGCTTTTTATTTCTTATTTCTATTGTGCAGTATAACCCCCATCTATTATCAAAGATGTACCTGTAACCCAATCAGATTCATGGGAAGCAAGATACAAAACTGCATAAGCAACATCTTCAGGTTTTCCTATTCTGCCAATAGGATGCATGCTAATAATTTCCTTTTCACGTAATCTTATATCTTCCTTATTAAATTCAATTTCAACCCAGGCAGGTGCAACCGCATTAACACGTATATTATATTTTGCAAAATCAAGAGCCATACATTTAGTTAGAAGCTCAATGCCCCCCTTAGCCACATTATATGCACCTTGATGTCTTTGACCAATATGTCCTGAAATGGAAGAACTATTTACAATTACTCCGCCACCATTCTTTATCATATAAGGAATTGTATATTTAGAGCATAAGAACATCCCTTTAAGGTTTACTGCCATTACACTATCCCACTCTTCCTCTTTTAACTCCAAAATGGTTTTGCCCGTACCGGTAAATACCGCTGCATTATTAAATAATATATCTATTTTGTTATATAATTTTATAGTTTCTAAAACAATTCTTTGCACATCATCAGTTTTTGAAACATCACCTGTAAAATAAGAACCTGTACCACCTTCCGATTGAATTAAATCTATAGTTTCTACAAGTGGTTCTAACCTTCTGCCAACTATTACAACTTTTGCGCCTTCCTTAGCAAAAAGTATAGCAGTAGCCTTCCCTATTCCGGTTCCTCCACCCGTTATGATTGCTATTCTGTCTTTTAATCTCGTACTAATCATTCCTTATTATCAACATTCTTTATGCCACACTCATGGCATAAAAACCTCAGCATTTGAATTATCTTCTTAACCGCTTTTCCACTAATAAGTCATAACCTTCCATGATCTGGCAACAGTTATTCTCACCAATGATGTTTGCACCTGCTTCAAGCATGGATAAGGCCTTCTCCGTTGTAGCAATGTGTCCACCAGCAGCCTTGATTCCAAAGTCCGGTCCTACTGCTTCTCGCAGAATTCTAACGTGCTCAAGCGTACATCCGCCTCGAGAGCCGGTAGATGTCTTTACAAAATCTGCCCCAGATTCTTTTACCAGTTTCGCTGCAACTCTTATCTCTTCGCTTGTAAGCATTGTGAGAATAACTGTTGCCAGATCA
>JAMCQQ010000513.1 GCA_023379515.1 Actinomycetota bacterium | reverse complement strand
GGCAAACCCTGAACATAAACTGGTCTTCTCAAAAGAAGAAGCTTTTGATTTTGCAAGGGAAACTGGTTTTCCAGTAGTCTTAAAAATAGTTTCCGAAGATATATTGCATAAATCAGATTTAGGGTGTGTGAAAATGCCCTTGTGTAACAGAGAAGAAGTTTACAAAGCATATGATGAAATAATCGAAAATGCACAAAAATTTAATCCCAATGTTTCAATTAAAGGGATGTTGATAAGCAAAATGGATACTGAAAAAGGGATCGAGATCATTATTGGAGGAATAAATGATCAAATATTTGGGCCTGCTATTATGTTTGGTCTTGGTGGTATATTTGTAGAAATCTTGAAAGATACTTCATTCAGGGTTTGCCCGATTGATGAGATCGATGCTGAGGAAATGATAAGGGAAATTAATGGGTATCCTTTATTAAAAGGAGTGAGGGGTATGCAACCAGTAAATTTAGAAATTGTAAAGAATGCATTACTGAGTGTTTCAAAGTTGTTATTAGAAAATTCACAAATTTCAGAGATTGACTTGAATCCACTAAAAGCAACTGATCATGGAATAAAAATACTAGATGCAAGAATAATTTTAAAATAGCATAATGAAAATATTGCACCTTTTTATTTCATTTGCTTAATAAATTATTTAGAATCCAAATTTCCATGACTTCAATTACAGATATTTTGAATTTAATAAATCAATATTCGGGATATATAAGAATTTTTTCTTTTAATTCTTTAAAACAATGATGAAATTACCTGAATTTATAAGTACAGTTTTAAGAAAATATGGAATTATTCTAGTATTAATATTGTTGATTATTATATCTTCATTTATCAGTCCCAATTTTCTTACAAGAGTTAACATATTAAATTTGATCAAACAGGTGGTGGTTATATCTTTAATTGCATGTGGTGGTACATTAGTTTTAATTTCGGGTATGGTTGATCTATCGCCAGGATCGGTAATCGCTTTCGCGGGTTGTATTGCTACATCTGTAATGATTATAACAAATTCAATTTATCTTGCAGTTTTATCTGGTATTTTAGTTGGGGCTGCAACCGGTTTAATAAACGGTTTTTTAATATCCAAATTCAATTTACCGGCTTTTATCGTTACATTAGCAATGATGATGAGTGCAAGAGGTGCAGTATTAATATATACAAACATTACACCCATAGCAAATATAGGTAATTTAACTTTTTTAGGACAGGGTTATATTTGGGGTATACCAGTTCCAATAATCATATTAGCAATAATCGCATTAATAACTTGGTTTATTTTGAAATTAACAAAATTTGGTCGCCATATTTATGCTTTAGGCAGCAATCAGACTGTTGCAAGGGCATCGGGAATTAATATTAACAGAATGAAAATTCAGGTTTTTATTTTAAATGGAATATTTGTAGGAATTGCAGGCATTGTTTTAATGGCAAGGATGGCTTCCGGTCAACCGACTGCAGGTGAAGGGTATGAATTTGATGCCCTAACAGCAGTAATAATAGGTGGAACAAGTTTGTATGGAGGAATAGGAAATATACAGGGGACTTTGGTTGGCGCGTTGATAATTGGTGTATTAAATAACATATTAAATTTAGCAAATGTATCCTCTCATTATCAACAATTATTAAGAGGTTTCATAATTATTGGCGCAGTTCTTTTGGATTTACAGACTAAGAAAAATTTTAGAATGTTAGATAAAGGGTGAAAAAAATTTTTATTATTTTAATGGTTATTATTGCTACATTTATAGAAATATAATGATATTCTGACGTTCTTGAATAGGAAGGGGGTGTAGCCGAAGAAATTTTCTTGCAATATTTAAATTAATGAGGGGGCGTATTAAAGATGGGAAAATAACGAATTAGGCTTAGGCAATTTCAATGTTTTGGTTTTACAAAAGTAAACATAATTTTAACAAAAAAAATAATGAAAGGAAAGAAGTGAAAAAATTAATTGTAAGCATAATAGCTTTAGTTACTATTTTTTCTCTGATTTTTATTATCGGTTGTAAATCTACAGTAACAACAACACCCGAGACAAAAGCAGAGACAACACCCGAGACAAAAGCTGAGACAACAGCATCTGAGACAACAGCAGAAACCACAGCAAGTGTAGAGACTTCTTCAGAAACCGTAACTTATGAAACTACGGCATCTACACAAAAAGTTGTTGGATTTACTAATGTAATATATGCCAATCCATATGCTAAAAGCGTCGAGGATGAATTTACAAGAATTGTTACAGAAAAGGGTGTCAAGGTTTTAAGTGGTGACGCAAATTATGATGTTCAGCAACAGATTTCAGTAGTAGAAAATTTCATAGCACAAAAAATTGATTTGCTCGTTATAATGGGGGTTGACTATGAGGGTAGTTTGCCCGCTGTATTAAGTGCCAATGAAGCAAATATCCCAGTTGTAGAATTTTTAATACACATTAACCCAAAAGGGAAATCCGTCTATGTAGGATCTGATAATGTTGTTGCTGGAATAATGCAAGCCGATTATTTTGCAAAAGTATTACCACAAAATGCCAAAGTAGTTTATATGGAAGGTTCTACTGGTCGTATTGATTCTGACCAAAGAAGAGATGGTTTCATCAATACCATGAAAGAAAAAAGACCAGATGTCGAAGTTTTAGCTACACAGACAGGGTTTTGGGCTAGAGATAAGGGAATGGCTATTATGGAGGATTGGTTGCAAGCATTTCCTCAAATAGATGCAGTAGTAGCCGGTAACGATGAAATGGCACTTGGAGCAATTCAGGCATTAAAGGATGCAGGTAAAGCAGGAAAAGTGATGGTTGCCGGTATAGATGCTTCAGATGAAGCTCTTCAGGCAATAAAGAGTGGGGAAATGACCATTTCAATATCGCAAAATGCAATTGCAAATGCAACACAATGTGCTGATGTCGCTGTTAAGATATTAGGTGGCCAATCAGTTCCTCTGGAGACTATAGTTCCCTTCGAATTGGTTTCAATAGATAACGTAGATCAGTATATTAAGTAGTGTAGTATTTTTTATTCCACAAAGTAGCTTTAAGCTACTTTGTGGAATATTTGTATGATCATTAGATTGATCTTAAAAACACCATACGGTTTTATCTTAGAAATTTGATTAGTGATATCAATAATGCATTGCAATAATATAATTTTAATATAAGCGGAATCATAAAATATTAATGGTTAAAAAATATGTATCAGAATTTATTTTATACATGTACACAAAAAGGAAATATTGATTCCTTATATATTGGACAAGAAGATCGGAATATACTAAAAACACTGGCCAAGCGCGTTAGCGAAATTGCAGCAGATCCAGCTCAGAATGAAAAACGTAATTTATGGTATCTTCACAATGAATTAAAAGATACGCGTCCCATAATTCTGTGTTATCCAGAGGGCGGATGGGATGAGATTATTCCAGAAAGTCAACTGAAGTGCAAAGGAGAATCTGCAAGAAAATGGGAAATAATTTTACGCAAAGAGATCTTCTTGTCCAATATATAAGGA
>JAMCQQ010000512.1 GCA_023379515.1 Actinomycetota bacterium | reverse complement strand
CTTTATATAATGCATAAAAAACCTCCTTTTCATTGATGCTGTTTTTTTCATTAATAGAAATTAATTTCTGAAAATAACTGCTATTTGATAGATCATCTTTTCTAAGCTGAGGCAATTGTTGGTAAAACGATGAGGCAGATTCGACATATACATACTCTGTTTTTGTTTGTTTGAGTAAAGAAGGATTTAAGGTTAGTACTAAATCAAAAAATTCTATACCAGGTTCTTGCCGTAAGACGCGGATGTATTGAGGTCCCAAAACTGTATAAAGACCTTTATACTCAAACTGAGTAGACCGTTTAAGGTTGGGTATGTCTGTATCGATAGCAATTAACCTACTGTTTAAGGGTAGATGTTGACTAGCCCAGGAACTAATTTCTTCAAAAGATGTCTTAGGGTTTGATTGTATTAATATCTGAGAACGGATATCTTGAGACTTAGCTGTGTTTATTTGTTGGGATTGGTTTAGTAGTTCCGGCAGTAAAGTCGGGGTCAAGACAAATAGCAGTTATTTTCAGAAATTAATTTCTATTAATGAAAAAAACAGCATCAATGAAAAGGAGGTTTTTTATGCATTATATAAAGTATTACCTGCATTTTTAGATCCAAATACTGGTGGACAGGAAATTAAGGATATAACTTTACAAAACTTACAAAGTTTAATTCCTAATAATGCCTCTGTATATATTACCAGATATGGAGACTCTCCTCAGTTATCATTCTGGTATAGGATGGCTGTAATTTTATCGTTAAAAGATAAAGATATAAGACGGGATTTAACCCAGACAGATTATATGGCAATTGAAACAAATATTCCCAAGACTAGTGGTACTTTAGAAGAAAAATATGATTATTATGTATTAGGTCCCAATGATAAACCTCCTTACCTTGCCACCTTAATTTGGTCCAACATCTTTGCAACTGCCTGGAAAAGGCATTAAAATCTTTAGTTAGTTTATACATTTTTGGTCCTTTAGCCATAAATATGACAAATTCTTATTATGAAAATTGCAGCATCTAGCAACACCTATTTATAACGCCTCTTGTAGATGTAAATTAATGCTGCTATATTAAAAAAATGCGTAAGAGGCATATCGCTTTATCCGATATTAGAATTTCCCAAAAAGCTAAAAAGTATGTGAATATGGCTTTAAACTCAAACCGCCTTTCTTACGGCCCTTTAACGGAAAAATTTGAAAGAAAATTTGCTAGAGCCCACAAAAGAAAATTCGCTATGGTTACCAACAGCGGAACCAGTGGCCTGCAGGTGGCTCTTCATGCTTTAAAAGAAATAAACGGCTGGAATAATGGAGATGAAGTATTAGTGCCGGCAGTCACCTTCATTGCCTCCTCTAATGTAATACTGCACAATAACCTAACCCCAGTATTTGTAGATGTTGAACCAGACTATTACTGTATCGATCCCAAAAAAATAGAGCAGGCTATCACTGCCAAAACTAAAGCAATTATGCCTGTTCATCTTTTTGGCCAAAGTTGTGACATGAAATCTATATTAAAAATTGCAAAGAAATATAATTTAAAAATTATTGAGGATTCTTGTGAAGCAATGTTTGTAGATTATGAAGGAAAACCTATCGGTTCAATGGGGGATGTATCAGTCTTTTCAACCTATATTGCCCATATCCTTGTTACAGGGGTTGGAGGAATTGTAGCAACAAATAATGAATCACTCGCTACAACAATAAGAAGTTTAATGTTCCACGGTAGGGATAACATATACCTTAAGATGGAGGATGATGATACAAAAAATAAAGTAAGATTAAACTCTTTAATAGAAAGACGTTTCCAGTTTATTCATGTAGGTTACTCTTACCGTAATACAGAAATGGAAGGAGCTCTGGGTTTAGCAGAGATTGAAAGGAAATATGATATTATCAAAAAAAGAAAACAAATAGGACAAGCGCTCACCGAAAGCTTAAAACCATTTTCAAAATACTTTCAATTACCTCAAATTAGACCTCATGCTGAGCATATCTATATGTTATATCCAATTATTATTACAAATGACAAAATCGAAAAGGAAGATTTTTTACTCTATCTAGAAACGCATGGTATAGAGACAAGGTTGTTTTTTCCTCTATTATCACAACCAATCTATAAAAAGATATTTGGTGACATAGACAGCCAATATCTAGTAGCAAAAAGGTTGGTGGAAAAAGGATTTATTATCGGCAGCCATCCTTATCTAACAAAACTTGATATTAAATATATCCAGGAAATATTTAGATCATATTTAATAAAGAAGGGGATACTTAAATCGTGAAAGTCGAATCTGAATCAATAGCTATTGTCACCACAACTTTTTACCCTCATTGGTATCCAGGTCAATTTCTAACAGAAAGCGGTACAGATAAACAAACTGATATAGAAAAAGTAAGAGGCGACTTGGCTTTAAAGACGATTACTTTAGCTAAAGATAAGGGATTTCAGGTTGTAGTAATAAACGGGGCAAACAACCAAGCTTTTACAGATCAATTATCTCAAATAGGCATCAATCTTTATCCTGAAGCAGAAAGAGGAATGAGTGTAAGCAGACAACAAGGTTTTAAGATAGCCTGCAACTTAGATAGAGTAGAAGTTATTTGTTGGCTTGAACCTGAAAAAGTTTCTCTTGTGGCAGATTGTTTACCCCAAGCAGTAATGCCAATATTA
>JAMCQQ010000511.1 GCA_023379515.1 Actinomycetota bacterium | reverse complement strand
TATAGCTATCCCGGAAGTAAACCCTGCTTGGCTCCGTTTGGTAAAATATTTTCTGATGGAATTTCTTCCTTTAATCCTGTTTCAGTTGGAGGTATATTATAAATAACCCAGTGTACCCATGTTCCCATCGGAGCATCAGGGTCATCATTGATGAGAGCTATGCTTTTTGTTCCTTCAGGCAAATTACTCCAGGCAAGGGGTGGAGATATATTTTTCCCTTCACAAGTATAGATTTTAGGTAATAAACCCCCTTCGATAAATGCTGTGCTTGTTATTTTAATACTTATTTTAGTTACTCCTTTCTCTTGACATTGTAAAATATCAGTTAACAAAAAAAGAAAGGTTAGAACTACAGAAAAGAACAATGCAGTTTTCATAATTTTTCTCCTCTGTTTTTAAAAATTAATAAATTAAGTACATTTTACATTTTGCATTCTATATTTTCAAATCAATACTATCACTTCATATTTACTACTACTCTACCCGTTTGCCCGCCTTTCAAAATTAACTCAATTTCTTTATCCAATTCAATTAAGGAACATTCCTTTACTAATTGTTCTGGTTCATCCAGCCTCCACTCAGTAAAAATCTTATTCCAAATTTTCAATCTGTAGTCCATCGGGCTTTCGGCAGAGTCAACTCCAATAAGTCTCACACCTCTCAAAATGAAAGGATAAACAGTTGTCTCGAGCTTATCCGATTGAACTAAACCTATACTTGTAACAACCCCCCTATTCCCGATGGATTTTATTACTGTTGATAATGTATTTCCCCCAACATTTTCAATTGCTCCAGCCCATTTCTTTGGAAGCAAAGGCTTGCCGCTTGTATCAATCAAATCTTCCCTGCTTATTACTTCCTTAGCTCCTAAATTCATAAGGAAATCTTTTTTTTGGAGTTTTCCGGTAGAGGCTACAACATAATAACCTGCTTTAGTAAGCATTGCTGTTGCAAGACAGCCAACTCCTCCAGCAGCACCCGTTACCAGAATTTTTCCTTTATCGGGAGTAATTTCATTCCTCTGCATTTCGTATATAGCTATCCCGGAAGTAAACCCTGCAGTACCATAAATCATAATTTCTCTTAATGAAAAATCGGGGGGAATCTTAATAACCCATCCAGCAGGAACCCTGATATATTGACCAAAACCTCCCGATGTATTCATCCCAAGGTCATAACCTGTTACAAAAACTTTTTCACCAACAAGAAATAGATCGGACGTACTTGCTTCAACCACACCCGATGCATCAACTCCTGGAGTATGTGGATACTTTCTTGTTATGCCTTTATGGCCTTTTGCAGAGAGAGCATCCTTATAATTCAAAGCAGAATATTCCACCCTGATAAGCACCTCCCCCGGCGGAAGTTCATCTACATTTCTTTCAATAATTCTTCTTTGAAAAACATTTTCCCGAACTTCATCAACAACGAGTGCTTTGAAACTTTTACCTGACATAATTAAAATAAGTAGATACTAAAAATCAATTGAAATTTACGAATAAAAGAAATTGAAAAAAAGTAAAATTAAAGGGTATAATATAATATTAAAAGAATTTTAAATTTCAGGCTTTTTGATAATAAGAAATCATACTGCCAATAACTCTAATCAACAAGTAATAATAAAAGATTTAGCCAGCTCACAGCAATTCATAAATTATTCAATTTTCCAAAGTATAAAATCTTTTTACAGGCGCCGGGTCTCCGTTGAGAAATGCATTAACAAATACATCAACATGATTGTCAGTCAGCATTGTTACATCGGTATTTCTGACAGCACCCATAAGCCGCCCAATAACTTCCAACATTGTGTGAATATCTTCCACATGTATTTTTCTGATATTACTTATAACTGTATCTCCTCTGTGAATCACAGTGAAATGTAGAGATTCTAATATTCTGGTGATAGCTTTTGCTCTCCGTTCTTTTCTGACCTGGTCTGCTGCTCCCCCGCGAAAATGAAAATTAATATAGTTATTATTGACTTCATTACTTGCCAGAGCGTCAAGACGAGAAAAATGATAGCCCAGGCGTGAAAAGAAATTCAAATAATTGTCAGATATCAGTGCATAGCTTCTGGAGCCTATGTCTCTTTCAGCTTTGTGAGGGTCAGATAGGTTTGTCATCATGATATTTAAAAACCCTTTTGCATCAATTGACAGTGGCCCTCCCCATTCAATACCCTGTGTTGTCATACCTTTAATCAAAGACAGGAAAGGTTTGGATTTTATCTCATCAACACAAATTGAATTAGCTGTTAAATCGGATTTAATGCCGCCACCTAAGTCAATTACATATATATTCAACGGAACTTCAAATTTCAACTTGTATGTTTTGCCGCTATCCACTCTTGCAGTTTCATAAAATGCAAACATCTCCTTCATGGAAACTTCGTGAGCGAACCTGATTATATCATGATAAGTCAAACAATATTCCGGAGAAAATTTTGCAGAATTTGGATTTGTAAGATTCAATTTGAAAACAAATTTAGAAACCCCGTGCCAGAGCCTGTAGAGAGGGCTTTTTAAAAACAGATTATCGCTTTCTTTGATTTTATCGGATACTTCAATAAGCTCATCAACTTTCCCCTCATAAACCTTGCTTGCATCGGCAAACAAAGTTATTACCATACCATTTTTCAGTATCTCGGTCCCATTGATTGTATT
>JAMCQQ010000510.1 GCA_023379515.1 Actinomycetota bacterium | reverse complement strand
TCAAGATACTCGACAAATACGACAATCCTAAAGTAGCAGGACAATTTATTGAATTTACAAGAACTGCCGAGAGAATGAAAGCTTTTTATGACCAAACAGGGATGTTCTCAGCAGATACAAGCTTTACTCCGGAATCATTCAGTCTTAAGGTAAAGGAAGACCAGTGGAACATCAGGAAGATTGGCCATTATGGTCCATATCTTAGTGTTATGTATCCATGGGATGTCCAGTCCACCGGCACCTACATAGCACCGATTAACTGCCTTTCAGGCCAGAGTACACCTGAGCAGGCAGCAGCCATGGTACAGGGGCAAATAGATAATTACAGGAAAACCAATCCTGACAAAATAGCTATATGGCATGACTGGCTGGCATCACTGGCAGGGTATTATAGATAAAACAAATTGTTATGTGATTATGGTTTGCTGGATTTTCAGGTATGTTCAACAGAAGACAATCAGGAAAAATGTTGTTTAAATTATACTGGCAGGGTATTTTTGAATATCCTGCCGGTAATAAAAGTAAAGAGTATATGAAAAAAATAAAACCTTATTTTTTTGTAGCACCGGCAATAGTATGGCTTCTTGCAATATATATTTACCCGATTATCAGGGTAATTGCTTCAAGTTTTGTAAAGGCAGGATTGCCTGACAGGGGTCCTGTCAATATATTCAATTATACGATTCTTTTTACAGATATAAAATTCTGGTATGCTTTTAAAAACAATCTTTTGTTTTTACTGACCATACCGGTTTTACTTATTCTTTCCCTTCTTTTGTCTGTAATACTTTTTGAGCGGCTGAAAGGCTGGCAGATAGCACAAGGGGTCCTTCTTCTGCCTTTTATCCTTGCGATACCTTTTACAGGAATTGTATTTACATATCTGCTGCAATATAACGGAACAGTCAATGAAGTTTTAAGATCTATAAATCTTGGAGTGCTGGCCCATGACTGGCTTGTAGAAGATAAGCTTGCTATACCGGCGATAATGGGGGTGGTTATCTGGAGGGATGTCGGTTTTGGGACAGTCCTGTTCTTATCGAGGCTTATGAGTATTGATGAGTCGGTTATTGAAGCATCCATGATTGATGGAGCAGGCTGGTGGCAGAGATTTTTCCATATATTTTTACCACAGATGCGATCCATAATTGAATTTTTTGTGGTCATTGAAAGCATAAACATGCTTGGGTGGATGTTTGATTATATATATGTCATGACCTCAGTCGGAGGCCAGAATCTGAAATTTGCCACTCTTGATTTTTATGTTTATGCATATACTTTTGCGTTTAAAAATTTCGGAGTTGCTTATGCAGCCTGTGTAATATTGCTGATTATCAGCATCGTGCTGGTATTTATCAGATCAAGAGTAACAAGGAACATGGTGGAGGTATGATGAAAACACGATACAGAAAATATTCGCCCCCTAAGGTATTTGAAGGCATTGTCAAATACGGGATCATGATTTTGTTCATATTGTCAGCATTGCTGCCATTGTATTTTGTGGTAATTACTTCTTTAAAAACCAAGATTGATTATGCCGGCAACAAACTAGGATTTCCAACCCACTGGGTTTTTTCAAACTTTATAGAAGTTATCAAATCAAATTTAATATTCAGGTGGATTCTTAATAGCTTAATCATAACGGTAATAACAATTGCGCTTTGCATAATTATCAGCTGTTTTGCATCTTATGCCCTGGCGCGTTTCAGGTTTAAAGGCCGAGATTTTATATTAAATGCGATAATACCTTTCATGATAATTCCGCCGGTCGTCATGATAATACCGTTGCTGCTCGTAGCTGTAAAGTTAAAAATAACAAATACACTAATAGGGCCAATTGCAATTTATACGGGGGTTCTGCTGCCTTTTTCAATATATATGCTTACAAAATTTTTTGAAACAATAAGCCAGGAGATAATAGATTCTGCTGTTGTTGATGGGTGCGGTGATTTGAGAATTCTTTTTAACATAATAATGCCGCTCTCAAAACCTGCTTTGCTTACACTTATCGTAGTAAACAGTCTCTATGTATGGAATGAATTATTAATAGCTCTGATATTTTTACAATCAAACACCACAAGGACGCTCGTTGTTGGCCTTACCCTTTTCAAGTCAAGATATTCAACCAATACTACAATTCTTATGGCAGGTTTATTGATAGGGAGCATACCCATGATAGCAATTTATCTGTTCTCACAGAAATATTTTGTAAAGGGTCTGGTAGCAGGAGCAGTCAAAGGCTAGATTTCGTTTTGAATCAAATTTCCTATTATTAATGCGGGAGTTAAAAATTGAGCGATTTAAAGTGTTTTAAAGAATTAAAAAATATTGTTGACAGCTTGAATATTTTTGATTCTCATGAGCACCTCATGTATGAATCAGAAAGAAGACAAAAAGAGATCGATTTTTTTATAATATTTAATGCTTATACAAGCACGAGCATGATAAGTGCTGGTTTAAAAGAAAAGGATGTAAAAAAACTGCGGGATCCACAGATAAGTCCCGAAATCAAATGGCAGATTTTCAGTCCATATTGGGAGCTGATAAAGCATACGGATGATGCAACTGTAATAAAAATTGCAGCTGCAGATATATTTGAAGTGGACGAAATTAATTTAATGGGTATAAAAAAAATCAATGAGAAAATTAGAAAATTTAACAATTCTGATTATTATAAACAGATTTTAAATGAAAAATGCAGAATAAAGTATATTTTAAATGATATTGATAAACTTGAAGAATATGGAATTTGTAAAATTGAGCCTGACTATGATTACTTTTTACCGGTTATAAGGCTTGACTACATGATGGATGTAAATTCTGCAGAGAAATTAAATCAGATAGAAAAGGAAAATGACACTTGTATAAATAGATTTTCAGATTTTTTAGAGATAGTAGACGCTATCTTTGAAAAAAGAAAAGAAAAAATTTATGCATTAAAAACTGCTATTGCATACAGCAGGAGTCTTAATTTTGAAATGGTGACTTATTCTGATGCAGAAAAAATATTTGTAAAAATTTTGAACCTAAATAATTTTTACAATCGAAGAATTGACTGTATTTCTCAGGATGAGATAAAAATCCTGCAGGATTACATCTGGCACTACATGCTGAACAAAGCTATTGAATATAATTTACCGGTACAAATCCATACAGGTATATTAGATGAGAATGCAAACGATATAAGGAATTCTAATCCGACTTATTTAATCAATCTTTTTCTTAAATATAAAAATGCAACATTTGATATCTTTCATTTAGGATATCCTTACACTGATGAGCTGATAACAATTGTCAAGACTTTTCCAAATGTATATATGAACATGTGCTGGATTCCGCAGTTTTCAAGTCAACTATATAAAAATACTTTAAAACTACTTATCGATATTCTCCCCGCAAATAAGATATTCGGTTTCGGAGGAGATTATTTATTTCTTGAAGGTACATATTCTGCTCAGAAAATTGCAAAGGATATTATAGCAAAAGTCCTGAGTAAAAAAGTTACAGAAAAGCGTTTATCTATTGAAGAAGCAGCCGGATTCGCTGAAAGGCTTCTTTATAAAAATGCAGTAGATATTTATTTAAAATATGCTAATTAATTAAAATAAAATGGTTGTTCGCCAAAGATATTTTTAAGAAATGGAGGGTAAATGTCTGAAGAACCGGTAAAGTTTTGCTATCTTACAGAAGAATTAAAAATTACTGAAATTGCAGGGGTTAAGATAAAAGCTTTTTATAATGATATTAATCTGATGGTTTTAGCACAAAAAAAAGCTATTAATATAATTTCAGATTATCTTGAAATTGAACCTGCGGGATTGCTATTTTGCAAAGGCCATGTTAAAGCATCTGAAGTGATGGGTTGTGAAATATTCCAGCCGGAAGATAACGAACCCTTTGTAAGAAGAGGGAAAATAGCTGATATATCTGATGTGAAGAAATTTAAGGTTGTGTCGCCTGACCAGAATCCCGTAGTATTAGACTTGCTTGAAAAAGCTAAAAAATTTTATGAACTTACTGGAATAAAAGATACTATAATGTTCGAAGGCCCGTTTACCGTATCCTCCTTTATGCGCGGGCAGACTTCCTTTATGATAGATCTTGTGGAAAACCCGGTCCTTTGTGAAGAGCTTGTGATAAAGGTGACAGATACTGTTATCGAATGGAAAAAATTCCATGACAGCGAGATGGGCATTACGGACACTGAAACAATAGGGCTGGTTGATGATTCAATCGTTAATATAAACCCGAAATTATTTAAAAAAATAGTGCTTCCGCAACTACTGCGATGGTATGATGTATTTCCTGCTCCCAAAAGACACTTTCACTGCTGCGGAAATATAACCAATTTTTTAAGCTCACTTTCCAGATTGAACCTGGCACAATATGATATGTTCGGAGAGATGGTGGAAACTGCAAAAATGAAAAAATATTTTCCCGGTGTGTTTATCAGCAAGCTTATAGATTTCCGTATAGTTCGAGATGCCAGTCCGGAAGTCATCAGAAAATATATATTAAAAGAATGTGAGAATGGTGCTCCTGGGGATAATTTTGGGCTTTGCCTTGAAGGCATAAAGGATAAGCTGCAGTAAGCTT
>JAMCQQ010000509.1 GCA_023379515.1 Actinomycetota bacterium | reverse complement strand
TTTATAGCCTTCCAACAATAATAGACAGAGCCAAAAGATTTGGTTTTTACGATAAGAAGAAAAAGGGAAAAGCTCATGAGAGGCAGGTGCTTACCAATTACATTGGCGAACTTCTCCAGCATGATAGCTCTCACCACAAGTGGAGCCCGTATGCTGGCAGTAAATGGTATCTTATTACAACAATTGATGATTATTCAAGGAAGATACTTTACGGAGACCTTTTAGAGTCAGAGACAAGCTGGGTCCACATTGAGAGCGCAGAGAAAACCACCTTAAAATATGGTATTGCATATTCCTGGTATGTGGACAGCCATTCCATATTTAGATTTGTGCAAGGTAGAGACAGCTTCTGGAGAAAACATATAAAAGTAACAGATGAAGCTGATCCACAGTTTAAGCAGGTTTTAGATGAACTGCAAATAAAACTTATCTATGCACTATCTCCCCAGGCTAAAGGAAAAATCGAGCGACCCTATAGCTGGCTTCAGGATAGGATTGTTAGAATCTGCGCAAGGGAAGGAATAAGACTTTTTTGTTTATTTTTTACAAAATTATAGTGAGTAAAATGATTTGGTATAATTTTTAACAATTTAATTTATAAGATTCTTTCCAAATGGAAAAAATAAATATTATAAATAACTGGATAGACAGCCCAAAAATGCTATACTTAAGTGAAAAATGAACAGTAATTGGCATTTATGCCCAGGAATTAGTGCATTAATTTTTGGAGTTATTCTATGAGCGGAGTTCTATACCAAATAATGTATAATCTTTAATCTTAAGATTTTATACTTTTAATCATTATTACCTCATCTATCTTCCCATTCATGGGAAGAACTTCTTATAATATCCGGCAGTGGGTCTAGAAATTTTAACCTAAATCTAGGTGGTCCGGCATTAATGGTTACAACTACAGTAGGGTCAGAAATAACTATATTATATGAAGTCCAATCATCTTTATGAAAATCACCATAAGTAAAGGCTTCTTCCCCGTCCGGACTTCCGTTAGTATAAACTTTACAGATACCCAAATCATCATAAAAATAAACCTTGTACTCAATATTTTTAGACCAGTAAGAATTTGACAGAGGTGTCATGCTGCCATCTATTGAAAGAAGACTGGCTAACTGATCTTTTATAGCCTTAATGCCTTCCTCGGTTTTAAAGATAGTATACCCGTCTGAATATTTTTCTCTATCAAAAAATGAAGCACTGGTAGCAGAAAGCTCCTCGCATACATATTTTAACCTGTAACTGTTTACCTGGGCTTGCCTGTAGTCCTGGCCAAAGACAACGGTAAAAGAATAGAGTATAACTACAGCAATAGTTATTATAAAGATTTTCACTCAACTGCCTCACTTAAAATATAACCTTCCATAATATAATTAAACCTGTTATCTTCATCTTTTATTCCCAAAAATTTACCCAGGTTAACTATCTTCTTTATCGGTATGCCGACCCTGTAGTTGATAGTTTCTCTGCTATCAAATTCAAACCTTTTATATTTCATGGAAGTAGTTACGTCTATTATTATTTCTTCTTCACTTATGTCGGCAAATTCCGATATGATACTGCTTTTCATCTGGGAAATATTGGACGGAGTAAACCGGCCGTCAGTTCTTGCCTTCTGGCATGCACTATAGACTATCTCATCAAACCTTTCTATCTTATGAGAATTTACTATATCCTGCACATTCTGCATGGGAAATACCATAAGTAAAAGTATGGCTGCAATAGTTACTATAAAAGTTTTCATATTTGGCCAGTCCTTAAATAAAAATAGATTTTAGGGAATTGTCTGCAGCTGCTGTACCCCGTAGTTTAAAATCCTGGTTGCTTGAGAGTATAGGGAATTTGGTCCTGAACCAAGTATAAGGCCCCAGATTAAAATCCCTAAAATTACTGTGGCCATTATTACAATAAATGTCTTCATGCCAGCCCCTTTCTTTTTACTTAAAAGATAATAAATTATAAGACGCAAAAACATCTGTTAAAACTATTACTAAAAAATTTAAAAGAACCACTACTGCTGAAACTAGGGCCAGTATATAGATAAAGTTTCCGTTTCTCTCATTTACCTTTTCCCTTGCCGTAATTGCCTCTGTTTTGATATTATTCTGGTAATTGGTAAGCTGGCCTTTAAGTTCCTTGGGACTTATGAAATCAAGCTTTAAAAATACAGTGGCAAGATCGGCTGCTTCCTTTGTGCCTATTGCGTCGGCAAAATATTCAACTGCTTCTTCCCGCATGTTCATATTCCACATTGAAAGCATTTGAAGGTATACAGGTTTTGTAACCTTGACAGCCTTTATAATTTCTCCCAGGATATAATTTGATCCTAAAATAGTTTCTCCTTTCATTGTAAAAAGGTTTATAAGTTGAGAAATAGTGCGGTATATTTCCCTGTTTGCTGCTTCCCTTTTTACTTTACCAAAGAAGCTACTAATATATAAAAATGGCAGTTTTATTCTACCCATTTTAGATTTTGGAGTAGTGGCTACAAATAAAGCAGCAAGTAAAAAAAGCTGCATGCCAAAGGAAGGCAGGTCTCTTGTTATTTTTAGCAGTACTGCCAAAACCAACCATGATCCTAAGACGCTAAACCGTATAGCCTGATAGTTAAAAGTAGAAATATTTACCCCGCCGAAAGAAAGAGTCTCGCTTCCGGCCAAACTCTTTTTTACACTGCCTTCGCTCCCAAACCTTGTCTTCCATGCAGGTAATGTGCCCAGAGCGCCGTGGATAAAAAATCCAATTGAGCTTGCGGCCATGATAGAAATTAATACAAAATAAATTATTTGCAAACTCATTTTAACCTCTTG
>JAMCQQ010000508.1 GCA_023379515.1 Actinomycetota bacterium | reverse complement strand
ATTGCGTGATTGCGCCGAAAACTCCTTTATTTATATGCAGATGGGAAATGTATTCTTCAACTTCTGCGCCGACAAAACATTCAAGATCCCTAGAAAAAAGCCCACCGATAAAATAGAGCACAATTCCCTGGGAATGCATCAATTCATACATTATAAAAGGATTATTGGTAAAAACTGTAAGATTAAACATATTCTTTATTCTCTTGGCAACCTCCAGACAAGTTGTGCTTCCGTCCATGATAATTACATCGCCCTCTTCAATAAGTTGCACTGTGGCATTGCCTATCTGCCTTTTTTCCTCTATGCAGCTTTGCGTCCTGTAAGAGAACTGGACTTCGGGTTCGGAAGGGGTAGCAATGGCTCCTCCCCTGAGTTTTCTTAAGACACCTTGGTTTTCCAGGTACTGCAGATCCCTGTGTATTGTTACCTCTGAGATATTAAACTTTTTTGCAAGTTCTTCTATTCTTACAATTCCTTTTTCATTTACAAGCTCAGCAATTTTAGATCGTCTTACTTCCTGCATTATAATTCACCTCTTAATGTATCTTTTAATTCAAGGATGTTAAGGATATCTTTAATATCCGTAATATTTTTCCAGCTATACAGTAATTTTTTTCCAAACAGAAGTGAGATTTTCTGGCCCTTTACCCTTAATTTTAAATTATCAATTGTCGTAAAATCAGGTACTTGGGCAAGACCCAGTGTGCGCCTGATACATTCACATCCGGCAAAACCCATGCTTTCTTTCAGGTAATTACCCAGTAATATATTTTTATACCCTTGGATATCCCTGTACTCCGGGTTTACATTTTTGGACCAGATATTGTTAAATTCATTTTCAAATTCTTTAAAAACATCAAATATTGTATTTAACAGCCAAACCCTGAATTGTCTTATTTCTGCTGCAAATCTGTCTTCCACTGAATCCCATGATGCAAAATTTAAAAGCAGGCTGCCAACCACGCAGCCCATGTCGTAACTGGGTGGACCATAGAATGCAAATTCTGAATCAAAAACATACATATTGTTTTTATCTGCAAATATTGAGCCAGTATGAAGATCTCCATGTATAAGAGATTGGGATTTATTCATATAAAGCTCTTTGAGGCAGGTTGACTCTAATATGACTTTTGTGTTATTCCATAGTAAATTCGCCTCCTCCAATATTTCCGGATTTATATTATTGCTCTTTGCATTTTTAAAAGGGTCCGTAAAAACAAGATCTTCCACTATTTTGCATAAATCAGGATTTACAAATTTCTTAAGATTTTCTTTTTTCTTTTTTGCATCCATTACCAGATCAGAGGTAAATAAAAAAGTTCTGGCCAAAAATTTTCCTATCTGTTTTGCAAATTCTGGGAGTACGTGCATTTTCATCAATTCAAATCTCATAAGGTTTAAATTACCCAGATCCTCAAAAATAGTTGCAGCCAGTTCACTGTTATGGTAATAGATCTCAGGTATATTTTCAGGGCAAAAAGCCTTAAAAGTCATCTCTGTTTCTGCCTCAATCCTTGCTCTGTCCAAAGATAACGGCCAGCTTGCGCCCACTATCCTTACATAGGGTAGTGCCTGTTTTAAAATGACAGATTTGTTGGAGTTTTTTTCAATCACCCTGTAAACGAAGTTAATATTTCCATCCCCTATTTCCTGTAAAACAAATAAAGAATTTTTACTAAAGATACTGGTATTATCTTTAATAAATTTAATCAGTTCATCATTTTTTAATTCTTTGTACTTTCCCATCTTTTAATTATTCCCCTAAAGGCATGACATATTTTTAATTATTCAATTGACTTATAAATTGTCTGAAATAGTTTACCTTAATTGAATTTCTGTCCAAACATCTTCTCGCCTATTCCAAAAAAAGATATGACTGAAACCGCAATATCGGAAAACTGCTTCCTAATTCCTAGTTCCTTTACAATATTTTCTTTCTTGTAACTTACAAGGGGTACATATTCCCTGGTATGGTCGGTTCCCTTATATACGGGGTCACAACCATGATCTGCTGTAATAATTAATAAATCCTCACTATTTAAGGAACCTATTATTTTTGGAATCCAGAGGTCTATTACAGAAACTGCATCTAAAAACCCCTTGGGATCCCTCCTGTGGCCAAACAACATATCAGTTTCAACTAAATTAATGAAAATAAATTGATTTTTTTCTGTATCCTCATTTAGTATTTCAAGAAGTCTGCTCATACAGGCTATATTACCGCTGTCATGATAGCTTCTGTCAAGGCCTACTTCATTGAATAAATCACCAATTTTACCTATTCCTATTACCTGTACACCATTTTCCTGAAGCACTTCCAACACAGATTTGCCCGAAAGTGCAATACTAAAGTCACGTCTTCTCTCTGTTCTGTAGAAATTGCCTGGACTTCCCAGGAAGGGTCTTGCAATCACCCTTGGAATATTATATTTATTGCAAAGTTCCCTGGCTATCTCACACATTTTATATAGTTTTTCAATTGCTATAATTTCTTCATGTGCAGCGATTTGAAAAATTGAATCATGAGCTGTATAGCAAATGGGATATCCAGTCTGCATATGTATTTCTCCCAGTTCTTCAATTATTTCAGTGCCTGATGCCGCTTTATTGCCAATTATCTTTGTGCCTGTCCTCTGTTCAAATTTAGATACCAGGTCTTCAGGAAAAGAAGGGTACTCAGTAGGAAACAAAGGAAAAGCTTTATCAAGGATTATTCCTGCAATCTCCCAGTGACCCGTGGTTGTATCCCTGCCTGGCGAGGCTTCAGCCATTGCGCCAAAGCTTGCTTTAGGGCAGGCGATTGCCTCACAACCGGGAAGATTTTTCGGATTTACAACATTAAAACAATTACCCAATCCAAGCTCTTTTAAATTGCTCCACTTTTTTTCAGGGAATAACTCGCATAAATGAAGTATGGTGTTTGCACCCTCATCACCATATTTTGCTGCATCAGGTAAAGCTCCTATTCCGAATCCATCTATTACTAAAACTATTGATCTCAAAAAAGCTCCTGTCTTAAAATAGTCAAAAATGTCCTTATCTTAAAATATATACTTTCTTGCTTCGTCAAACATTGCTATAACATTATCAATCGGTACATCAGGCATAATGCCGTGATCAGCACCGCATATATAGCCACCATTTTTCCCCAAGACTGCTATCCTTTCCCTGACTTCTTTACGGACATCTTTCTCTGAACCAAACGGTAGGGTATACTGGGTGGAAATACCCCCATAAAAAGTCAAATGCCTGCCAAATTCTGTTTTTAAAAATACCGGATCATTGCCTTTAGCCTGCACCTGGACAGTTTCCCAAATATCCAAACCTGCATCTATGAGATCACCTAAAACATCAACTAGGGACCCGCAGGAGTGCATCCATACAAACAATCCTTTTTGCTTTATTAAACTAAAGAGTTTTTTATAAGTCGGTAAAAAGAATTCCCGCCATTGCTGGGGCGACAATATCATTCCTTTTTGTGTGGCAAAATCATCACCAAAATATGCAATCTCCGCATAACCGGATGAAGCTTCAAGCATTTTGGTATAAAATAGAAGTATAAATTCTTCAATATATCCAACAGCATATTTAATAACTGAAGGATTTAAATAAAGATTTGTAAGGGTTTTTTCCATTCCGAATAAGTCAAAAAGAGTGCAGATTAAAGGCACCCACGGACCGCTTTGTGTTTCCTTAAGTAAGACAATACCGTTTTCTGCAATACCATATTTTCCATCAATTCTTACAGCCCTGTCCGAAGGAATAGCCATAATAGCTTCTGACATAATTGAATAATTGAAATCCCTGGCATCTGGCCAGCAGTATTTATCAATATCATCCTTATTTTGTGCATTACATAAAGGGTATTCCCTGCCCACACCGTACCCCGCACCTTCTGCTCCGTAAATATCTGAAAGGGGTGTTCCCCATATTGATAAACCCTTGATACTCTGTGGCCCAGTATATACCGGCCTGACACTTTGTATATCAAGGTCCAGTTTCTCCCTTAGTTCAATCTTGTCAGAAGTATTAAATCTTTTATACCATTTTTTTTCATCATAAATACCTTCAAGATTAATTGGAACAATTTGTGGCTGTTTGTGTGAAATAGTTTTAATAATTCTATCCCTGGACGATTCAGTTAACATAATTATTAATGATACAAAATGTTATAATATTTATTAATTTTTCATTATATTACACTATCTATCATTTTATGTCAATATTTTACATTTAAAAATTTTAAAAATTAAGATATTAATTAAATACCTTAACCAATCTCCAGATAAATTAATGGGAAAAAGATTGCTAGGGAATACAAGAAAATAATTTTATTGAGGATTTAAAAATTTAATTCTGAGTATAAAAAAAACTTAAAAAAAATGTCCTAAACTTTCCTATATTTTTATTTAAATTAAGCAAAAATTAGATTAAAATATTTACGATATTTTAATAAGGAGGGTTATAAATGTTTATAATTGAATTATTGAAAAACAAAAAATTATTTTTAACTTATCTTCTAATATTTGCATCCTTATTTTTTCTTTTCTTTCTTTCTTCCTGCTCTGTTTTTGAGGCTGTTGGTTTAGGAAAAGTCGCTTCAGAAGAAAGACAGGTCTCAGGTATTGAAAGTATATCAATAGGAAGCAGTATGAATCTTGTTATAGAGCAGACTGGATCTGAGTCTATAAGAATTGAAGCAACTGAAAATATTATTCCTGATATCATTACTGAAGTTGTAAACAGAGAACTGCAAATAAGCTTAAAACCTGTAAATTTTACAGGCATCCGTCCTATTAATTGCTTTGTAAGCGTAAAAGATCTAAATGCCATAAAGGTTTCCAGCAGTGCTACTGTAAAATGTGATAATCTGAAGACTGAAAACCTCTCGGTAGAAATGGCAAGCTCCTCCAAAGGTTCTTTGACAGTTGACGTAACAAATCTGGACTTAAAAATTGCCTCCAGCGCAAATCTTACCGTATCAGGTAAAGCAGACTCACAAACTATAAGAGTAAACAGTTCAGGAAAGCTGGATGCTTTTGAACTGGTTAGCAAAGATTGTAAAATCGAAGTGCAAAGCAGCGGCAGTGCCAATATAAATGTAAGTGAAAATCTTGATGCCAATGTACATAGTGCTGCAACATTAAACTATAAAGGCAGCCCTAAAGTTAATTCTGATGTTTCATCCAGTGGAAGCCTGAATAAAATAAGCAATTAAGATTTCTTTAAACAAGAAATATTATTAATTAAATATATCCAAAGGATAGAAATATGAAAAGCAAGATTTTCTACTTATTAATTATTGTAACACTTCTCGTATTTCTTGTACTGATTGGTGTTAGTTGCAAGGGAGTAAAAGTATCAGAACCTTCATATTGGCCTACAGATGGATGGCAAAGTGCTACTCCGGAATCTCAAGGTATTGATTCAAATAAACTTATTGAAGGATTAAATGCAATAAATAACAATGGAACACATATACACAGCTTGATGATTGTACGGAATGATTTTATTATCCTTGATTCTTATTTCTATCCCTATGACGGTTCAAACTATCATGATATTGCCTCAGTCACAAAGAGCATCATGACAACTCTTATTGGCATTGCAGCAGACCAGGGAAAACTTGATATTGACCGGCCGATGCTGTCCTTTTTTCCAGATCGTACTATTGCCAATAGAGACTCCATGAAAGAACAAATAACAGTACGCCACCTGGTCTCCAACAGTTCAGGATTTCTTTTTAATGAGAAAGACGATAGAGCTACAATACAGTCAATGGTAGAAAATGATGATTGGATACAAGCTACCTTAGATCTTCCTGTAGTTCATAAACCTGGAACTCACTTTGGATACTTTAGCCCTGGGATGCATCTGCTATCGGCAATACTTCAGGAAGCAACTGGAATGACAGCATTGGAATTTGCAGATGTGAACCTATTTAAACCTCTGGGGATTGATATTAACAATGTATTCTGGCCTTCTGATCCTCAGGGCTATAATTATGGTTGGGGGGATTTATCTTTATATCCTGAGGATATGGCTAAAATAGGTTTTCTTTTTTTATATCAGGGAAAATGGGAAGGCAAACAAATTGTATCAAGCAAATGGGTAAATGAAGCTACAAAGAAGCAGCTTGCTACAGAACCTTATCGTGGAGAAGATTATGGTTTTGGATGGTGGATATCCCGACCTAATGCTGATATTTCTTATTACCTTGCTGACGGACGAGGCGGGCAGAGAATCATTGTGATTCCATCGATGAACCTGCTTTTAGTAACAACAGGGGGTGGTTTTAGTTTTGATGAGATTGATCCATATATAATCGCTATAATTGCAGACCTTGAAAACCCTAAAGATCCTAATCCATCTGGGATAGAAAAATTAAATGCTATTGTAGCTGAATTAAAACAGCCACCAGAACCACAACCTGTTTCTCCCCTGCCAGAGATAGCAGGCATTATATCAGGAAAGACTTTTGTATTTGAAGAAAATAAACTAAATATTAAATCTTTTAATATTGATTTTGATAATAAGAAGGAGGCAATGCTTCAACTTGACGGAGAAGAAGGCCAAATTACTGCAGTCATCGGCCTTGATGGTTTATGGAGATCAAGCATCAGCGGATACCCGGTACTTATGCGTGGCAGCTGGGAAGATGCAAATACATTTATAATAGAATACAACGGGGGTCCAGATTTGAATTATTCAAAATTAAAATTTATTTTTGAAAATAATAAAGTGAAAGTCAAAGTATTGATTCCTGTTACATATGAAGGGTTAACCGTTGAAGGTAAAATAAAATAAATAGAAAAAGAAATTAGTACTGTTATTAAAAGCTATTTCAATCCTATTTATTTAGACGTTTTTTATATAAATAAGATTTTAATGCAAGATTTCACATCCTGGGGCTTTAGTTAAAATTAAAAATTAATCTAGGATAAATGTATTTATCTAATTAAAAATGATATTATTTAAAAATAATATGAAAAGTGAAATAGGATGAAATAGAGTACTAATATTTAAGAAAGAGAGAGAAATGAAGAAAAACAAACTATTTACAATTCTGGCTCTAACAGTAGCAATAATTTTAATCTCTTTACCAGCTTCTACAGGATGTGGTAAAGTTGCACAATTTTCAGATCCCATTACTGAAAATATTTTAATATCGATGAACAAAGCTGATTATGCCGGCTTTTCAAAGGATTTTGATGAAACAATGAAAGCTGAGTTAAATGAAGCTGCTTTTCCTGATTTTTTGGCTCAAGTGAACGGAGTAGTTGGTAATTATAAAGAAGGTTCTAAAAAAATAGTGGGCGTTAGTATTGAAAATGATTTAACAACAGCTACATATACAGCAGATTTCGAAAAGGCAGAAAATTCCAATATTGAAGTTGTTTTTAAGAAGATAAATGGTCAAATGAAGGTTGTTGGTTTGTGGTTTAAGTAACTATTTTTTTTGAAGCACGCCTTGTGGAATGACATCCCAGGAAAATTGCAAGAGGCAGGGTCGCCATATGACATGGGGCAAACTCAATATTGCATGCAAGAGCAGTTGTATTTCCGCCTACACCCTGGGGACCGATTCCTGTCTCATTTACCAGGCTCAGTATTTTTTCTTCGAGGCCGGCATACCTGGGATCAATATTCCTATAATTTAAATTTCTGAAACTTGCTTTTCTGGCAAGCCTCGAGACTTCCGAAGCTGTCGCTCCGATACCGATTCCTATAATTACCGGCGGGCAGCATTTTGTAACATTTTCTTTTATAACCTCAAGGACCTTATTAATTATCTGTTCCCGGCCATCAGACGGATTTAGCATAAAAAGATAGGAGCAATTTTCACTTCCGCCGCCTTTTAAATTCACTTCAATTTTTATTCCTTCAATTGAGGAAAAGCCTACATTGATAATTGCAGGTATATTGCTTAAAGTATTTTTTCTTTCAAAGAGTGGGTCGCTTACGATGGATTTACGCAGGAAACAGTCATTATATACTTCTGAAACCGCATTATTTAATGATTCTGTAAAATCATTTTCCAGGCAAATATCCGGACCTATTTCCAGATTTATATAAACGGTCCCGCAATCCTGACACAGCGGAAGTTTTTGAATTCTGGCAATTTTTTCATTTTCAATCATGTAATCAAGCATTTTGGAAGCAACCGGATTTGTTTCTCTCTCCTGTGCCGCTTTGATTGCCTGTATAATATCATCAGGGAGATGGAAGCTTGCTTCAATCAGAAGATTTTTGACCTGATTTTTTAGATTTATAATTTTTATATTTTTCATCTTTTCCCGGACAATCCCCATTGATACAAAGATCCCATGGTTTTCTGCCTTTTGTTATTATCCTTATTATGGGGTAATCGCAGTGCTTGCATTTGTCTTTTGTAGGAAGGATCATACCAAGCTGTGGAAGCGAAAAAGTCCTGGTGCATTTTGGATAAGCGCTGCAGCCTATAAATCGTTTCCTTGATTTTCTTGAAACTCTTACTATCAGATTCCCATCACAATCTTTTTCAAGGCACTTTCCTATTATAAAATCTTCCTTCACAGCTTTCTTGATTTCCTGAGAAATATCCGCTTTTACATTTTTAAGATTGACCATTACGTCTTTGAGCATTTTTCTTGATTTTTCTACAACTTCATCCTTGGTTTCATCCCCTCTTGCTATCCCATCCATATCCATTTCAAGCTCTGAGGTCATATCCGGTGAAGAAATTTTTTCGGCATACTTTTTTAATATTTTTACAACAGCAATTGCTTTTTCCGAAGGTACAAGCGGATTGCCTCTGATGTAACCTCTGCTAATGAGTGTTTGAATTATGGTATGCCTTGTAGCTTTAGTGCCTAGTCCCAGCTCTTCCATTTTTTCCACAAGCTTTCCCTGGGTATATCTTGCAGGAGGTTTTGTTTCTTTATCAAGCATCTCCTTGTCAATAATTCTTAATTTTTGACCATGCACAAGATTTGGTATATAGACATCTTCGTGCTTATAGTAAGGATAATGTTTGATCCAGTTTTCCTTTATAATATTTGAGCCATTTGCAACAAATATTTCCCCGCTCACATCTATATTTGCAGTTATACTCTTTATCTGACCAGGCGGAAGCAAGGTGCACAAAAATCTTCTTACGATCAGCTCATATAATTTCCATTCGTCGCTGCTTAAGTTCTGGCTATTTGCTGCAAATGTCGGATGAATGGGCGGATGGTCCGTGGTCCTTTTTTTACCTCGCGAAGGGGTAATTTTGCCTTGTTTTAGCACATCGCTACAGGCATCGCTGAAGTTTTTGGAAACTTTGAGCATACTAGTAATTTCCTTAAGATTTATCGATGCAGGGTAAACAGTATTATCTGTTCTCGGATAGCTGATATAACCATTCATATATAAATTTTCTGCTATATTTATAGTTTTTGCGGCAGTAAATCCAATTGAGTTTGCACTGACTATAAGAGCTGTCGTATTAAAAGGTATTGGCGGTGCTATGTTCCTTATGCTTTCATTTACATCTATAACTTCGCCCTCGCCGGCAATTTTTGAAAAAGCTTTCGATGCTTCTTCAATCTTTAAAAATCTTTTCTTTTTATGAGTTGCCTCAAATTCCTCACCCTTATCCGTTTTAAGCTTTATATTGACGACCCAATAAGGGGTTGGAACAAATTCTCCGATTTCAATTTCCCTGTCAACAATAAGAGTCAGGGTAGGAGATTGGACTCTACCGACGGAGAGGAAATTTTCCTTAACCTGATATGAAGCCAGTGAGATAAACCGGGTCAGCACTGCACCCCAGATTAAATCAATGTCCTGCCTTGCTCTTCCGGCAAAAGCAAGATTTAAATCGAGTTTTTCAAGCTTTGCAAAAGCATTGTCAATGTCTGAATTGGTTATTGCAGAAAACTTGGCTCTTTTGGTATTTAACTGGCTGTTTTTTTCAATTGCTACCTGCCATGCATCATAACCGATAAGCTCACCCTCTCTGTCGAAGTCGGTAGCAATAATCAATTCGCTGGCATCGCCTGATACTTTTTTTAAAGCCTGAACAATTTTCTTATGTATGGGAGTCTTTTCGATTTCAGCATCAATCAAATCTACCGGATCCACCTTGAACCAATTTGAATATTCCTTCGGAAAATCTACTTTAAGGATATGACCTTTCAATCCAATTACGGCACATTCATCTTTACCGGACTTTATATAATATACCGGCACTTCATAAACTTTT
>JAMCQQ010000507.1 GCA_023379515.1 Actinomycetota bacterium | reverse complement strand
TTCTAATCGGATTTGGCTTGGCGTCTTTTTTCTGGATTCCGGGTCTTTTTGAAGCAAAATATACACTTCGAAATATCGTTACAGCGGGTGAATATTTAACTCGATTCGTTGATTTTAAAAGTCTTCTCTATGGTTTGTGGAATTACGGAATTACGGGACAATTTAGCGTGCAAATCGGAATTATAAATCTTTTTATGATTATATCTTCTCCGTTTGTTATTTATTTTTTTTATAAAAAGAAAAACATAAATTTTTTACTGATTCTTGGTCTCCTTGTCTATACAATTATATCTATTTTTTTAATGTTAAAACAATCTTCATTCATTTGGCAAAAGGTGATTATTTTACAAAATTTTCAGTTTCCCTGGAGATTTTTGTACATCAGTGTTTTCACAACATCGGTATTTGCCGCGATGCTTGTTTCGATTATTCCTAAAAAGATAAAATTATACGTAGTCTTTATCTTGATATTTATTGTCTTATTTACGAATAAAGATTATTGGCATGCTAAAAGTTATTTAAATCAAAAAGACGCTTTTTTTACAGGTGTTTATTCTAGTACTACAGATACGGGTGAAAGTACTCCTATTTGGTCAGTTCGATTTATGGAACATCCTCCTAAGGGGAGAATAGAGGTTATAAAAGGTGATGCCTCGATTAGACAGTTGAGTAGATTTTCAACAAAGCACGTCTATCAAATTACGTCTTTCGGAGCAGTTCGGATTCGCGAGAATACACTATATTTTCCCGGATGGAGAGTGCTTGTGGATGGTAAGCCAGTGAGCATAGAATTTCAAGATCCGCAAAATAGGGGACTAATTACTTTTGATGTTTTTGGAGGAGTCCACAATGTATTAGTCGAATTTACAGAAACAAAACTAAGACTGTATTCAGATTTAATCTCATTAATTAGTATTATAGTTTTGGTTATGGTATCCTTGCTTGCGTGGCTTAAAGGAAATAAAATTATTTAAATTTGATGAAAAAACAAACGTTATCTGTTGTTGTCGCCACTTTTAACGAGGAAAAGAATTTATCGGATTGTCTAGAGTCTGTTAAGGATTTAGCTACTGAAATTATTGTTGTTGATGGTTCGTCCACAGATAAAACAGTCGAGATAGCAAAAAAATACGGGGCGAAAGTAAAAATTATAGATAATCCTCCTATTTTCCACGTGAACAAACAAAAGGCAATCGATATGGCGTCTTCTGATTGGATTTTGCAACTCGATGCTGATGAGCGGGTTGATGCCTCGCTTTCGAATGAGATAAAAAGTAAAATCAATGACAATTTTTTTAGAGAGATAAACGGATATTGGATTCCGCGTAAAAATTGGTTTTTGGGAAAATTTATGATGAAGGGCGGTCAGTATCCGGATTACACGCTGAGATTGTATCGTCGGGGAAAAGGATCGCTTCCGCAGAAAAGTGTTCACGAACAGGCTATTGTTGAAGGAAAAACAGAATATCTTAAAAACTCTCTGGTACACATGGCAGACCCGGAGTTTAAAAGATATCTTGTACGGTTTAATAGATACACAGACTTAATCGCAGAAGAATTGAAAGAAAAAAAATATAATTTAAATCCTTTTATCGCGTTTAAATATTTACTTGTTTTACCGTCATGGTGGTTTCTATTAACTTATGTTCGCCACAAAGGTTTTATGGACAGTTGGCAAGGTTTTTTGTTTTCATTTTTCTCTGCTTTACGATTTCCTGTTTCTTATATAAAATATCTAAGGAGGACAAAAGGATGAGTAAAATTTTAATAACTGGGGGAGCAGGTTATATCGGAAGTTTTATGACGAGGGCCCTTTTGGAAAAAGGGTACGAAGTTGTCGTCGTAGATAGCCTTAAGAGAGGTCATGATAGCGCCATAGATAAAAGGGCGAGGTTTATTAAAGGAGATTTTTTGGATAAACAATTCATTTCTGGCTTATTTTCTGAAGAAAATTTTGACGCGGTTATTCATTTTGCCGGATTTATCTCGATGGCAGAATCGGTAGAAAATCCGCATTTGTATTTTGAAAATAATATTATTTGTTCATTAAATCTTATAGAAGAGATGAGAAAAAGAAATGTGAAAAGATTCATTTTTTCTTCGACCGCCGGAGTTTACGGAAATCCGATAAAAATCCCGATTCCCGAAGATCACCCAAAAAATCCTACAAATCCGTATGGAGAAAGTAAATTAATAGTCGAAAAAATACTGCATTGGTACAAAGAATGTTTCGGATTAAATTGTGTTAGTTTGAGATATTTTAATGCTTCTGGCGCAGCTTTGGATGGGGGCATCGGTGAAGGGCATGAGCCGGAAACTCATTTAATTCCCAACGCAATAAAAGCTGCGATTTCGGGTACGGAGTTTACGCTTTATGGGCAAGATTACGACACAAAAGACGGAACTTGCATAAGAGACTATATTCATGTTCTGGATTTAGTTGAGGCTCATATCTTGGCGCTAACAAAACTGGAAAAAGAAAATGGAGAATTTTTTTATAATGTCGGTACGGGCATAGGATATTCAAATAAGCAAATAATAGACATGATTAAAAAAATAACAGGAATCGATTTTAAAGTGAAAATCGAACAAAGAAGACCTGGAGACGCGACAGAGCTCGTCGCAGACGTGACAAAAATAAAAAAAGAATTGAGTTTCAATCCAAAATACTCCGATCTGGAAACAATAATAAAAACAGCCTACGATTGGCACAGAAAAACCTCTCAAAATAAAACATAACATGAGAAGTCATATCTTCGTTCTCCTGGTAGTAGTTTTTATAACTTTTATACCTTTATCTACAAAAGCTAGTGCCCAGTCAAGTTATGTTCTTCCGTACCCATCTGCGATGCCTGGTAGTTCGTCTTATAAGATACATCAATTATATGAAAGCATTATAAAATATTGGTATTTTGGAAATCTGGGACAATTTAAATATAATTTAAAACAATCAGATAAATATCTGGTTGAGGCAAAAACCCTTTTTGAATATAATCAATATCTTTTGGCAAGTAAAGCTCTTACAAAGTCAGACTACTATTTTAAAAATATAGAGCCATACTTATTAAAAGCAAAAAATGAAATAAAAAATAAATAATAAAAAAATTATCGTTGAAAAAATAATTGTCGCTAATAGCCTGTCGTTGAAATAAAAACCTGAATATATTTTTTTAAAAAAAATGACATTAGGGTCAACAAATAGATATGAAAAAACTACAACCCCGAGTAAAAAAATAGAATAGATGGCAAACAAGATCTTTTTCATAAAACTTCTCTTCTGATCTCGATCGAATTACTTATAAGCTGTCTTAAATTAAGGACCGTTGGTGAAGATCTTTCGGGTTGCCAAGAAAAAGATCCAGGAACTAATTTTGCAATCGAGATAAGTTCCTCAATATGCTTTAAAGATGCTTCTTTGAGTAAATTTTGTTTTTGTTCAATATTTTTATTCTCTTTTTTTGCTTTTAATAAGTATGGCTCTATATTTTTAAAATAGTAGTCTGACTTTGTAAGAGCTTTACTTGCCAAAAGATATTGATTATATTCAAAAAGGGTTTTTGCCTCAACCAGATATTTATCT
>JAMCQQ010000506.1:515-4519 GCA_023379515.1 Actinomycetota bacterium | reverse complement strand
CAGATTATCAAGGATGCTATCCTGGAACACAACGCCAATGCTTTTTCGAATTTTATCGTCCTGCTCACCAAGTTTATAGCCATTTACTGTTACAGCGCCGCTGTCCGGCTTGAGAAGAGTGCAGATAACATCAATGGTAGTGGTTTTTCCTGCGCCGTTGGGTCCCAAAAAGGCAAACAATTCGCCCTCATTGACATAAAAATCTATGCCTTTTACCGCTTTAACGTTTCCGTAATTCTTTGTTAAATTGTTAACATTTATTATGGTTGGCAAAACTTGCCCCTTTCAAGTATTACCCGTTCCTTCCAAATATTATTATTCGAAGTTATGAAATTATACAGAATTATAAATTATAAGGAATTATAAAAAGATTGGATAATAGCACTACGGTCACTTCATACATCTCACAAGGTGGCTGAGCATTGAATGAAGTTCGCTATATTAATTTTGTTGCTGAAAACAATCTGTTGGATGATGCAAAATGGAATTGACAATTCCAAATATATATGTAATATGGAATTATGTATTCCAGACTTATTAAATCACCTGATAATAAAAGTTTTTTTTTATTTGGTCCCAGAGGAACTGGAAAAACAACATGGGTAAAACAGACTTTTCCAAATGCTGTCTATATTGACCTGTTAGAATCTCGCCTTTTTAATGACCTTCTTGCTGATCCTCAAAGATTGGAGAATTTTATTCCAAATAACTTTAATGATTGGGTAATCATTGATGAGGTACAAAAAATTCCTGAGCTTTTAAATGAAGTACACAGACTGATAGAAAAATATAGATATAAATTTATTTTGACTGGCTCAAGTGCTAGAAAGTTAAAGAGAAAGGGACCAAATCTGTTAGCCGGTAGGGCATTAAATTACTTAATGCATCCGCTAACTGCAATAGAGCTTGGTAAAGAGTTTAATTTAAACCATTCTTTATTATATGGCAATCTCCCTTCAGTGTATGTTGAATCAAATCCAAAGGATTATCTTGAAAGTTATATCAAAACCTATCTTCAAGAAGAAATACTCCAGGAGGGACTTACAAGAAACCTCGGAGTATTTTCCAGGTTTTTGGAGGCAGCAAGCTTTTCACAGGCTTCTGTTTTAAATATTTCAGAAGTATCACGCGAATGTGCAGTTGAAAGAAAGGTTGTAGAAAATTACTTTGTAATTTTGGAAGATTTACTTTTAGCAACCAGGATTCCAATTTTTACAAAGCGTGCAAAAAGAAGACTGGTTGCTCATCCCAAATTTTATTTCTTTGATGTAGGAGTTTATAGAACCTTAAGGCCAATGGGTCCACTGGATTTTCCTGAAGAGGTCGAGGGTATTTCTTATGAAAGTCTTTTTTTTCAGGAATTAAATGCTATTAATAATTATTTTGGTATGAGATACAAGATTTACTACTGGCGGACAAGCAATAATTTAGAGGTAGATTTTGTATTATATGGAGAGCGTGGATTAAAAGCATTTGAAATTAAAAGAAGAGGTAAAATTTCATCTTCAGAACTAAGAAGTTTAAAAGCTTTCTTGAAAGACTATCCAACCTCTAAAGCTTACTTTATATATGGGGGAGAAAGAAGAATGTCTGAAGGTAGGATAGATATTATTCCCATGGAATATGCTTTAAAAAATTTACCTGAAATTTTATAAAAATATGGACGCATTATTATCAGCTTTCAATTAAGCACTATAGGAATGTTAACAATTGCTTTTCTGTTGATTGGATGCTCTGGCGTCATTTTCTATCCATATGGACCGGCATGGTCACCAGATGGGAGCAAAATTGTATTTGGGTCTGGCTCAAAGAGTAAAGGCGAAATATGGGTGATGAATGCTGATGGCAGTAATAAGATAAATCTTACTGGTACAAAATAGAAGAATTTAATTTTGAATTTTCTTCAAAATAGCTTTTAGTGTAGCTGCCCAAGGTGTGAAATTTCAAACCAAACTATTAAAGAATCAATAAAAATTAAGTGTTTGTTCGTGCACTTTTAAACAATCCTTATTGCTCTTTTGGTTCCCTTTTGAGCGGTAATACACCAGACATCTCACCGATAACATTGACCAGGTCACTATCAGAAGGAAGCACAATTTTCGAATTGTTTTTAAGTGCAGTTTCCATAGCTTGCAGTTTTCTCAATAATTGCGCATTGCCAATAAAATAACGCTCGGCTGCCTCGTTTACCAGTTTGATTGCCTGCGCTTCGCCTTCTGCTTCCAGAATCTTTGCCTGTCTGACTCCTTCCGCCTTCTTGATTTCTGCCCTTTTCACACCATCTGCATTTGTTTCCGCAGCCGTTGCAAAGTCAATGGCAGCTATCTTCTCGTTTTCTGCTTTGACAACCTTGTTCATCGTCTCCTGGACATCTTTTGGCGGATCAATTTCTTTCAGTTCAGTTCGCAGGATCTCAATACCCCAGTTTTTAGTCTCGACCTTGAGTGTCTGGTCAAGATCTGTATTAATCCTGCCCCTTTCACTATTTGCCGATTTGAGCGTAAGAGTGCCGATGATATTTCTCAGGGTGGTTCTCGCAAGGTTAACTACCTGCAAACGGTAATTTGTTACATTATACATCGAGCTCTTCACACTTTCTTCGTCGGATTTAACCTTTAGATAAACCTGCGCATCCACTGTTGCATTCAAATTGTCATTGGTTATAATTACCTGTGGCTCAGCATTGACCAGCTGCTCCCTGATATCAACAAGATACAGTCTTTGGATGATAACCATAATCCAATG
Source organism: Actinomycetota bacterium (assembly GCA_023379515.1). The sequence goes on along the minus strand of JAMCQQ010000506.1, from coordinate 1,774 downwards.
AAACCCAGGTTGGGCAAAACCGGTATATTTACCGAGTGTTTCAATCAGGCCGCGATGTGTAGGTCTAACAATTCTTATTCCAATTAAAAAAAAGATAAAGATAATTGCTGCAACTATTATTATTACTTTAATAATAATGCTCATAAAACACCCTCTTTTGACCTTTATAGATTGAGATTATTCCCGTGTCTTGTGATTGTCAAGAAAATAGATTCTTTGGTTAGCATCTATTGTTTATGAATGGAAATTACTAAGTATTAGTGAGTAAAATATAATGATGAAAAAGTATCATGCAAAGCTTTTTAGAAAATTCAGGATTGCAATTACAGGGGTAAAACCGAAAGCTATTTTTAAAATTGATAATCAAATCTGCCTTCCGGCTGTCGTACTGCTGATTTTAGCTACGGTATCAATTTTTCTGATTTCAATAATCTTTTTTTCAGGCTGCCGTAAGACTTCCGATACCGAAGTGTCTGCAAGCACTGCGTCTGTAAACAATACGTCTGTAACCTCGCAGAATCAAAATACCACGGAAGATTTCAGTACCACACTATATTGGGATACAGGTTCCCTGCCTCCTGAGTATCATTACTATTATCTGATCACTATAGGTCCCGGACCGGAAGGCAGATTTGATTATCAACCCGGATACGGGAAGCCACCTGCCCCCGATATCTGGGTAATGGAATTTTCCGTAAGTTTTGTCAAACTAAACGAACTGTATGAGTTTTTGAATGGTAATGGTCTTTTCAGGGATAGCTGGGAGAAAGTAGAACCCTCAATAGGGGGAAGCTTTTATAAAATCACCATAACTGCCAATGATAAGACTTACAAAGTACCTCCGGATTTCGAATTAAAGCCGAAAGATTCAAAAAAGATTTCTGAAGTTGCAGACTTTGTTAAAAACCTTGTTCCTGAAAATATCTGGACCGATATGGAAAAAAGACAGAAAGAGTTTGAAGAGTCATTTGAAAATTGAATTATTTAGATGAATAAATATCTTGCTGGATGTCAAAAGATTTAACAGATATAAAATTTTCAGATGATGGAATAGGAATTATATCTAAGGACACCAGTTAAGCTGAGAGGAAAAATGAAATACAGAATACTTGGGAAAACAGGCTTTAAGGTCTCAGAGGTATCACTTGGTACATGGCAGCTTGGAGGTAAGTGGGGGGAGAAATTCAACCCCAAAATTGCCCGAAAAATACTTGAAAATGCAGTTGAAAACGGTATTAATTTTTTTGATACAGCAGATG
>JAMCQQ010000506.1:0-505 GCA_023379515.1 Actinomycetota bacterium | reverse complement strand
TAACAATGGTAAGAGTGAGATTGCTATAGGAAAATTTTTAAAGGAAACCACACAAAAAGTATATGTTGCAACAAAATGCGGCAGGAAATTAAATCCCCATGTTTCTGAAGGTTATAACAAAAAAAACATAACTAATTTTATAAATGAAAGTCTAACCAGAATGGAAATTGAAGCGATAGATTTAATCCAGCTTCACTGCCCTCCTGCAGAAGTTTATAACAGAGGAGAAGTTTTTAGTGTGCTGGATGACCTGGAAAAAGCAGGTAAAATCCTTCATTATGGGGTAAGCGTTGAAAAAGTCGAGGAAGCTTTAAAAGCAATAGAATACCCCGGGGTTGCAAGCGTTCAGATTATTTATAATATGTTCAGGTCAAAGCCTCAAGAAAAGTTCTTTGAAGAGGCATTTAAAAAAAATGTGGGTATTATTATAAGGGTTCCTCTTGCAAGTGGGCTTTTAACCGGAAAATTAAGAAAGGACACCAGGTACAGGCTCCACGATCACAGA
>JAMCQQ010000505.1 GCA_023379515.1 Actinomycetota bacterium | reverse complement strand
CCAAGTTTGGCAGTGGGATTGGAAATTTGCATTTTAAATTAATTATTATGCTGCGTGCGAAGAAAATAAAGTTTTGCCCTTCTTACTTTGTTTTTTGAGGAAGCTTTGACAACTACTTTTTCTATATTTGGTGAATTTACAGGAAAAATTTTTTCAACCGCAACGTTTCCGACAAGTTTTCTAACGGTAAACATTTTATTTTCTCCTCTTCCTTTTATACCCAAAACTACACCTTCAAAAATCTGAGTTCTTGTTTTTTCTCCTTCTTTAATTCTTTGATATACTTTTAAGATATCTCCCGGAACAAAATCAATAGTTTTAATCATAAGGTAACATTATAGCTTAAGTTTCAAAATTACTCAATACAGCTTTCTATAAATTCTAAAAATATAGGATGGGGAAGAAGTGGTCTGCTTTTATATTCCGGATGACCCTGAGTTCCTAAATAAAAGGGGTGGACATTTTTTGGAAGTTCCATGATTTCAACTAAATTCTCCTTAACCGATCTTGCGCTTATAATAAATCCGGCTTTTTTAAATTGCTTTAGATATTTATTATTAAATTCATATCTATGCCTGTGTCTTTCACTTGTTAAATTTTTGGATTTTTCTTTAAATCCATTATATTTATTATAAATTGCATAAGCTCTTGTTCCTTTTTCAACGAAAGCATCCCATCCGCCAAGCCTCATCGTGCCGCCATATTCCCTTTTTGTTAATAGTTTTTCTTGATGTGGCATAAAATGAATTATCTTATGTTTTGATTTCTTATCGTTTTCAACTGTATTTGCGTCTTTAAATTTAAGAATATCTCTAGCAAACGAAACAGCGGCAAGTTGCATTCCATAACAAAGCCCTAAATATGGAATTTTATTAACTCTGGCATACGAAGCCGCTTTAATCATTCCTTCTGCTCCTCGTTCTCCCCATCCAATCGGAACAATAATTCCGTTTGGTTTTCCGATAATTTTCTCAGCACTTTCTCCTTCGATTTTTTCAGCGTCAACCCATCTCGTCTTCACGTTGATTTTCTTTTTCCAAGATGCATGATCAATTGCATCAAAAAGAGCAGCATATGAATCTCTTAACTGATACTCCCCTGTGCCAAAGTATTTACCGACTATTGCAATTTCAACGGTTTTTTTTGTATTTTTTATACTGTCTACAAACTTAATCCACTCATTAAGCTTTGGATCTTTAACTTTAAGTCCTAATTTTTGTAGAATCTTTTTGTCTAACCCCTGCTTATGTAATACAAGCGGAATTTCATAAACAGAAGGAAGGTCAGGGCTTGATATTATATCTTCGTTATGCATGTTGCAAAAAAGAGCAAGCCTGTCTTTCCTTCTTTGATCCAGATACTTTTCTCCCCTAGTTATAATAAAGTCGGGCTGAATTCCCATTGAATTTAGCGTTCTTACCGAAAGCTGCGTCGGCTTGGTTTTTGGTTCACCTAAATGTCCTGGGGTCGGAACGTAACTAACATGAATATGAATAACATCTTGGGGTTTCTTTAAGGTCATCATGCGTGACGCTTCGTAGTAAAATATATTTTGATATTCCCCTGCTGTTCCACCGAGTTCAATCATTACAATATCCGCTTTTCTCTTTTTGGCTAAACCTTCAATTCTACTTATTATTTCATCGGTTATGTAAGGAATCGCTTCTACATCTTCTCCGTTATATTCAAATCTTCGTTCTTTATCTATTACTGTTTTGTAAATTTGGCCTATAGTTACAAAATTCTCCCTGCCCATATCTTCGTTCAAAAACTTTTCATAAGTTCCGATATCCATATCTGCTTCGGTACCGTCTTCACACAAAAACGGATCACCGTGTTCTATTGGATTAATAGTTCCGGCGTCTATATTTAAATAATTTTCAAACTTTATAGGAGCTATCTTGTACCCTGCAGATTTTAAAAGAAGAGCGATAGATGCAGATGTTGTGCCTTTCCCGATTCCGGAAATTACACCGCCTGAAACAAAGATATATTTTGTATTTTTTTTTCTAGTGGGCACGATTAACTATATCAAAATTAAAAAAAAAGGTCAAGTATAAATTCTGTCTTATTTCTATATTCTTTTATATAAATTGTCATCTTGACAAAATAGGATTTTAGGTATAAACCTAAAAAGCTAAAGGAAGATATATGACATATATACTTCGTGAATACTGGGTAAAAGCCCAGTATTTTTATGAGTTGAGAAGACCTAGTTTAGCGCTGCGATTTTCTTCTTAATAATTCAAATTTGAGCATATATCCTCGCAGTAACTCTTGCCATCAATATAAAACGTGGCCAGCAAATGTTGAGCGGCAGACCCCGCTTAGCGGGACGACTTTCTCCTTACCCGTTCTCCGCAGTAGCTATTGAGCGGGATACGAGAATCGAACTCGCGTCTCTACCTTGGGAAGGTAGCATACTACCACTGTACTAATCCCGCAATAATTTCACTGCGTTAATTATACAGCAATAACATTATTTACAACAAAATTATCTCGGGAGCTTAAGAACGTTTCCGGAGTGAATTAGATTTGGATTCACAAGCTTATTAGCTTTTGCAATTTCAACCCATTTATACCCGTCTCCATACGCTCTAACCGCAATATCCCAAAGATAATCTCCTTTTACAACTTTGTAAGATGTCTGTGTAATTGGATTTTTCCCTTCAGCGCTTTGTTTTACAATAGTTTGCTCTTTTACCTTAACATTCGGAACTGATAATTTTGTTCCAACATATAAAACACTTGGGTTTTCCAATTTATTTGCTTTTGCCAAGTCAACCCAGTTGTAACCGGAGCCATATATCTTTTCAGCGATAGACCATAAATTATCTCCCTCTTTTACAACATAAGACTGTGGCAGTAATGTTTCATTTGTCAAATTAATATCCGACGTGGAATTTATTTGAGCATTTCTTGATTTAAAAAATGAAAAAACAAGCACCAGCGCAACTAAAACTACTACAGCTCCTAAAAATAGACTTGTATATGATTCTCCCCATTTAATTTGAGATAAAAACCCTTCCTGTTTTTTAGTTAATGGTTTTACAACCCCAACGGATGATTTTTTTATTTTTGTTTTTGCCACGTTTTCCTCCTTTCCGGACAGAAGATAAAATTTTGGGCAGAAGATAATTACAACTATTTGTGCGGGCTCGACCGGATTTGAACCGGCGATCTCCTCCGTGACAGGGAGGCGTGATAGGCCTCTTCACTACGAGCCCAAAAACTCTTTGTATCCTAACAAATAATTCAAATCTAGTCAATCCTTCGACTTTGTTAAGAATTGATATTAGAGTCTTGTTGAAAAATATTAATGATAAATCTTGCGTCGAATGTCCCGAAAGTGCTATGCTCATTTTGCCATGAGCAATCAGGAAATTGTAAAACTTTTGAGAAACGTCGCGGCCTCGTATGCAATCAAAGATGAAAAAAAATTCCATTTTCAAATTATTGCTTACCAAAAAGCGGCAGACACGATTAGCAACCTTACCGAAGAATTAAATGATTATTATCAAAACGACAGATTAAAAGATCTTCCTGGTATTGGCAATACGATTAAATCGCACTTGGTGGAACTTTTTAAAAAAGGCAAAGTTTCTCATTTTGAATGGGTTCTTAAAGGTATTCCGCAATCTGTATTTGTGCTTATGGATATCCCTTCATTCGGGCCTAAAAAAAGCTATAAACTTGTTAAAGAATTTAAGCTTAATAATCCGCAAACTGTAATTGAAGACTTAGAAAAAATTGCCAGAAAAGGAAAAATCGCAACATGTGAAGGATTCGGCGAGAAATCACAAGCAGATATATTAAGAAGTATCAACGAGTACAAGGAAGGCAAAGGTAAAACAACCAAAATGCCGCTTCCATATGCTTTTGAAATCGCTGAAAAAATACTGCTGTATTTAAGAAAGTTTCCTGAAATTGAGAAAGCCGAAGCGCTTGGAAGTCTCCGCAGACGTGCTGCAACCGTTGGCGATATTGATATTGCTGTTTGCGGAAAAAATTCTAGGCATATTATAGATTATTTCACTAAATATCCTTCTACCGAGAGAATTATTGAAAAAGGTGATATTTCAGCCTCAATTATGGTATCAGGAGGAAAACAAATAGATCTTTTAGTCCAACCTCCAGAAAGTTTTGGGTCTCTTTTGCAACATTTTACAGGCAGTAAAAATCATAATATCGCCTTACGTGAATTTGCTTTAAAAAAGGGCTTGTCTTTATCGGAGTACGGAATTAAAAACATAATAACCGGAACAACAGACAAATATAGCAGCGAAGATAAGTTTTACAACGCTATAGGATTACAATGGATTCCGCCTGAACTGCGAGAAAACAAAGGAGAAATAGAAGCATCCCAAAAAAATAACCTTCCTAATTTAGTTGAGCTTTCAGATTTAAAAGGTGACCTTCATATCCATTCAAACTATCCAATTGAACCGAGTCATGATTTAGGCACAGATGATATGCAAACTATGCTCAATAAAGCAAAGGATTTAAACTATAATTACCTAGGATTTTCCGAACACAATCCTAGTATTTCAAAACATACTAATCAAAAAATATACGAAATTCTAAAAAAACGCGATGAATACATAAATCAGCTTCAATCAAACACTAAAGATGTTCGGATAATTAAATTACTCGAAGTTGACATATTACCAAATGGTAACTTAGCAATTGATAATAGGTCATTAAATCTATTAGATGCTGCCATTGTATCTATTCACAGTGTTTTTTCTATGCACAAAGATGAAATGACTATGAGAGTTATTAGTGGACTATCCCACAAAAAAGCAAAAATACTTGCCCACCCAACCGGAAGATTGTTAAATGAAAGACAAGGATTTGAAATTGACTGGGAAAAATTATTTGAATTTTGTAAAAAATTTAATAAAGCCTTAGAAATAAACAGCTGGCCAGGCAGACTTGATCTACCCGATAACATCATTAAGCTAGCCGTTGATAATAATGTAAAAATGGTAGTAAATTCAGACAGTCACAATGTTGAGCAAATGAGCTTACAAAAATATGGAGTATTCATGGCAAGACGCGGGTGGGCAGAAAAAGATGACATCTTAAACACATTATCGTATAATAAGTTCTCGGAATGGTTAAAAACATAAACAAATGAAAGGAGGTGTTTTATGAACATACAATTAGTAATAATTGTAATCACCCTAATAGCTGTTTTGTTATATCTATACAACAGCATTATCGTTGCAAAATTAAGAGTTTCAGAAAGTCTTTCTCATATCGACGTTCAGTTAAAAAGGAGAGCCGATTTAATTCCTAATTTAGTTGAAGTTGTAAAAGGATATGCAAAACACGAAAAAGAATTATTTGAAAAAGTAACGAAAGAAAGAGCAAATTTAGTATCTGCAAAAAGCATGGAAGAAAAAGCCAAAGTTAATAATCAATTGACTGAAACTTTTAAATCAATATTTGCTGTCGCCGAAAGCTATCCTGCGCTTAGAGCGAGTGAAAATTTTATCAAACTTCAAGAAGAAGTTTCTGATACCGAAAATAAAATTGCATACGCAAGACAGTTTTATAACAGCAATGTTTTAAATTACAACACTAAATTAAAAGTATTTCCTAATGTATTGTTTGCAAAGTTTTTAAATTTTAAGGAAGCAGAGTTTTTTGCAGCAACGGAAAGTGAAAAAAAAGAAGTTAAAATTAATTTTTAAAATGAACATTTACTCTGCAATTTCTGCAAATAAAAATAAAACCTGGGCGATTATGTTGTTATTTGTATTGATAATAACAACTATGGTTTTTGTCTTTAGTAGGGCACTTGGCTACCAAGGATACGGTTTTGCCGGCATTGCTTTGATAATTGCAGGATTGACAAGTATCGGAAGCTATTATTATTCGGATAAGCTTGTGCTTGCCACAACAGGCGCAAAGGAAATAAAAAAACAAGATTATCCAAAATACTACACGACTGTTGAAAACCTTTGTATTGCCGCAGGGCTTCCTATGCCAAAAGTTTACGTAATGGAAGAAGTATCTCCAAATGCTTTTGCTACAGGCAGAGATCCAAAACATGCCGTTGTTTGCGTAACTACAGGACTTTTAAACATATTAACTGATGCAGAATTAGAAGGAGTAATAGGTCATGAACTCTCACATATTAAAAACTACGATATCAGGCTAATGGGAATTGTTGCAATTCTTGTCGGATTTGTTGCGATTCTTTCTGATATTTTCATAAGAGCAGCTTTCTACTCCGATTCCAGAGAAAACAGGGGAAATACGATATTTTTAATTTTGGCGATTATATTTGCTATTCTTTCGCCAATTGCAGCAATTTTAATTCAAACCGCAATTTCAAGAAAAAGAGAATACTTAGCAGATGCTTCTGGAGTACTCCTTACAAGATACCCAGAAGGCCTTGCTTTAGCTTTAGAAAAGCTGGCAAAAGATAAAACCGCGCCAAAAAAAGCCAGCAATGCCACAGCGCATTTATTCATAGAAAACCCGTTTGATAACAGAAAAGTAAAAAACTTTTTTACAGGCCTTTTTAATACTCATCCACCTTTAGAAGACAGGATACGAATTCTTCGGGAAATGTGATGTAAATATCATCTTAAATAAATTTATGATTAATGTCCTCATAATCTTAATAGGTAAATTCATTTCGAAATTTAGTACGGTTTTCAATTTTGGCCATGGTTCAACTTGGCCGGGGCATATTGCTTTGAATATACACAAAAATTTTATCAAAGCCCATTTTTTGACTAGTCGTACCAAAACTGTCATATTCT
>JAMCQQ010000504.1 GCA_023379515.1 Actinomycetota bacterium | reverse complement strand
GGGATATAATTATGGCAAGTAATCATTCAAGAATTTTTGATAAAGAAATAGAAATTAGAAAATTAAATGAGCAATTAGAAGCTGCTAAAGCTTCTATACCAAAACTAGAAAAGCAAAAAAGTGAAATTTATGCTAATCTTCCAGCTTTTATGCAAGATCATATTGATGGAACCTGGAATCGTAGAGCACACTGGAATGGTTCATTTGAAAGTCTGTATAATCAAAATCCTTGGATACATTCTAAATGGCAAAGTTATCAAAATGTACAACAACAAATAAGTAATTATCAAAATCAAATTGCTCAATTACCAAAAACAATAGAAACTGAAAGAGATAAACTAGAAAGTTTAAGACAAGCTAAGATTGAAAAGTTACAAGCTGAGAATGTTAAATTTCAAGAAGAACAACGTATAAAGGAAGAATTAGAACACGCAAAAGCAGAAGCTAAAGAATTCCAAGAAAATAATCGAAATCTTACTAAGAGTTTAGATCCTAATTCAGAAGAGTATAAAAATTTAATGGATACTCAAGCAAGCTTAGAGCAAAATGTACAAAAGCTTACTGATCAACGCAAGCAGATAAAAGACACAGATCCTTTGCAATTATTAAATCAAAATAGTGAGCAAAATTCTAATACTCAAGCTTCTAATCAAGAAGGAAATTCTAATAAAAGTACTTTGGATTATTATAATGATTCTGCAGCTATATTGGCAAAACATCCTGATCTTGCTGCGCAATATAATAGAAATAAAATTGATAATCCAAGAAAAGCATTAGAAACCCTTGTACAAAATGCATATGAAAAAGATATAGCAAATGGTAATACTGATAATTTAATAGAATATCGAGATATTATAGATAAAATTGATAAAGAAAATCTTGAGATAGATATAAAAACAAGAAAAGCTAAAGCTCAAGAAGAAATAGAAAAAGCTAATATAAATCCAAAAACTGGTAAACAATTTACTGAGGAAGAAAGAAAAGCAGCTTTAGAAGCTATGTTTAATAGTAAAGAAGGATACCCTCCTGCTGAAATGGATAATCTTATATTTGCAGGTAAGCCTGTATGGTATAATAATTTAAATAAACACATAGCTATTCGTGCTGCACAAGAACTTAGTCCTGAAAAACCATATCCTTACTATACAAAACCTAGAATTGCTCAACCTTCTAAAGAAGAAACTATTGCTTATGATTTATTAAGTAAGAATCTACTTAAACCTGAATATGAAGAATCTTTTAAAACAACTCTTAAAAATCTTCAAGATTTACAAGAAAAATCTCCTAGTAAAAATTTAAGTACAGCAGATGAACGTGCTGAAGAAAAAACTACTAATGAAAATATAGAAAATTATGTTAATCCAAAAACTAATAGTGTTTTAGATTTAATTCAAAAAAGGGCAATGCGTAATTTTAATGAAAATATAATGCCTAAAGTATCTGCTCCCTTTATAGCTAGAGGTAGTTTTAACACGGGTGCTAGAGCAGAAGCGCAAGCGCGTGCTCGTCGTGATTTAATGGAAGGCTTAATGGATAGCGAAACACAATATTTAGCTTCTGCATATGACAAAGCTCGTGATACTGCTTCAGCAGATAAAAGAACTTATCTTAATTATAAACTTGCAAAAGCAGAGCTTGAAAGTGATGAAATATTAAAAAAAGGTAAAGTTGCTGAAGATACAAGTAAATTAATGGATACTTATCATAAGAATAAATTGCTTGATATGGAGGCATTACGTACTGTAGGACAATCTCGGAGAGATGTAGAGCAACGTAAACTTGATTTGGAGCATCAAGAGTTTGAAAATGAGAAGAATTATCCTATTCGTCAGCTTGATATTTTAAGTAAAATGACTCATCAATTACCCGTTGAAAGTATTATAGGCAAAAGCTCTAGCACTGCAAATGCTCCAACTCGAAATGAACAAGTAAGTCCATGGGCACAAGGGGCAAATATAGCTGGCTCAATACTGGCTGCAAATATGATGAATAAAGCAGAAGGTGGAATGATTCAAAGACATGCTAGGGGTGGTATGATTGATAAAATGAAAGATCAATATTTACAAGATTTAATGACTCGTGCGCAAAATACCGGAGGAAACACACAAAATCCTTGGGCTCATTATTTAATGGGATTATCTAGTAAGCTTGGAACTTCATCAGATGTAATGCAAGATTTAGTAAAAGGTAGTTCTCAAGGACTAAGTCAATTCATGCATGCAAAAGAATATAATAAGGGACTGGAAGATCAAAATTTAGCATTTAAAAAATCGATTATCGATTATTTAGATCAAGCTGATGAGAGAAAAATGGCAAATAGGTTAAATGAAGCTAAAATAAATTATTATAATAATAGGGGTAATAATAAAGCAAGTGGAATACAAAAGAGCGCGGTTCCTCCAACTGTTCAGAGATTTAATGCCGGTGTTCTTAATGAAAAAGCAAAAGAAGCAAAAATGGCAAATACAGAAAATATGCTTATTAAACAGAGTGAAGAAGCTTTAAAGAAAATAGAAGAAAATACCAATTCATTTACCGGACCTGGTTCTCTTGCAGCAAAAGCAGTTGATAAATTTAACTTTTTAGAAAACTTATATCCTGAGGAAGCTCAAAGAGGTTTTCAAGGAATGAGAAAAGCTGCTTCATTATTAGAACAAAATAGAAAAGGAAAAACAGATATAGAAAGAGCCACAATTAGGGAAGGATTGCCAAAAAGTACTATTTTACCTGATACTAATAGAGATGTATTTGCCATTT
>JAMCQQ010000503.1 GCA_023379515.1 Actinomycetota bacterium | reverse complement strand
TTTGGATAGAAGGCACCCATAATGTTGCAGAATAAGTTGGTTTAGACTGTATATATTCTTTAAATTTAAAATATTCCTTCGGTATTTGATTCTAGCTACATTTCACTTGATGCAGTGAAATTTTTTTCATTCGCTTCATTTTCACAGAGCTTGTCTTTATTGCATCCTAACTGGCCAGAGAATATTTTTGGAAAAATATATTTTACCAAGCCTGAATTTGTTCTTTTGCCTATTATCGCATTCTCCAGTTTATTCTTTTTAAATTTTTCGGCAAAAGATAATGCTGAAAAAAAGAATAAAAAAATAACAATATTGAGTTTTATTCTTATGGGTTTAATTGGCGCATTTTTTTCAAAAGGTTCAAATCCGCCATTTGGTGAAATTTATTATTGGATGTTTAATCATATTCCTGGATTTATTATGTTTAGAGATCCGACAAAATGGTATTTGCTTATTGCCTTATCATATTCAATTATTATTCCATTCACTTTGTCAAAGTTTGCTGATAAATTATCAATTAGCAAAATAACGATGTTCAAAAAGCTTTCTTATTTAATTTTAGTTATATTTTTATTAATTTGGTCTTTTTGTATAAAGGAGGCAATATTGGGAAAATTAAATGGAACATTTAAACCAAATCAAATACCGAAGGAATATTTTAAATTTAAAGAATATATACAGTCTAAACCAACTTATTCTGCAACATTATGGGTGCCTTCTATCCAAAGATATGGTTTTAATTCTAAACTATACCCGGCAATTGATGTTAGTATTTTTCAAAATTCAGGTACTAAATCTTTATCGGAACATTTAAATGACCCAAAAATTAAAAAAATGATCTTAGGAAAAGGTGTGAGATATGTGATAATTCCTTATGACTCACAAAAAGAGATATTTATTTATGACAGGAAATATTCTTTTCAAGAATATGAAAAAGTAATAAATGAAATTAGAAAAATAAGTTGGTTAAAGTATGATAAGCATTTCGGTGAACTATTTGTTTTTAAAGTTAGCATTGAATGATGTAAAATTTCATAAATTTACCTAAAACATGATAGAATGAGGATTATGCTAAGTATTATTGTGCCTGTTTACAACGAAGAAGAGAGTCTAGAAGTTTTTTATAAGGAACTGATTTTAAATTTACGAAATCGTAAAAATTATGAAATCATTTTTATTGATGATGGTTCTACTGATAAATCTTTAGAAATACTTAAGCAAATGACTAGAGATCAAAAAGTTAAAATACTCTCTTTTCGTAAGAATCAGGGGAAAGCGGAGGCATTGACTCTAGGTTTTCAAAAAGCAAAAGGTGATTTAATAGTGACTCTAGATGCTGACTTACAAGACAAGCCGGATCAAATAGATAATCTTCTCAAGATGAATAAAAATGGCTATGATCTAGTTTGTGGTTGGAGAAAAAATAGAAAAGATTCTTTGCCAAAGATTGTTTCATCAAGAATTTTTAATATTCTTGCGAAAAAAGCTTGGGGCATGCAATTACATGATTATAACTGTGGTTTAAAATCCTATACAAAAGAGGCGGCAAAAAATCTTAATCTTTATGGCGGATTACATCGTTTTATTCCACTACTTACTTATCAACAGGGTTTTAAAGTATGTGAAGTGCCAGTTCAGCATCAAGAAAGATTGTACGGAAAATCAAAATATGGATTTTCAAAAATTTGGAAAGATCTTCCAGATATATTTACAATGCTTTTTTTATCTAGATATGAGAATAGGCCATTGCACTTTTTTGGTGTAGTAGGCTTTGTGTCACTTTTTTTGGGAGTTGGAATTTTAATCTATTTAACAATTGGTAAGTTATTTGGACAAGGTATAGGGGATAGGCCAATATTATTCCTCGGCATGCTTTTGATTATTAGTGGATTCCAAATTTTTTTAACTGGTTTTTTAGCAGATTTATTTATTAATATTTCTAACAGAAAGAATAAAGGATCTTCGTTAAGATATTCAAACATTGAGTAAGTTTGATTTATTATATTTAAATGAAAGTTCAGGATGTAATTTTTCTTATAGTTTTTGCTTTGCTTTTTTTCAAACATGATTCAAAATTGCTATTAATCCTTGGAGTTTTTTGTTTATTGGCTTCAATTCCTCTTTTTTCTCTTTGGACATTTTTTACAGCAGAAAGACTTACATGGTATGCTGTTGCATTTTTTCTAGGATCTGTTATTTTTCATTTAATAAATATAAGCAAACACTAAGGAAATAAGTAACTAGCTTTGTTAATCTAGTAGATTATTATATAATTAAATTAAAGTGACTGAACCTTTTGTTATAGAGAACAAGCTTAATCCAAGTTCGATAGCTATTCTTTTATTTACATATTATCCAAAATGGTATAGAGGTAAATTAAGGAGTGTTAAGCATTCAGACAAAATCAGAGGAGATATTGCTTTGGAGACGGTTAATAAAGCTAAAGAATTAGGATATAAGGTGTTTGTAGCAGACGCAAATAGCCGGCATACTTTTAGACGCATTTTATCTGGAATAGAAGGTATTAAGCTAATAAAGAGAAGATCTCCAGCTTTTTCCTCTAATAAACCAGTTAAAAAAATTTGGAATCCACTAATAATCAAAAGCATGCCGAGGAATAATATTGGCCTATCCCCTATACCTTGTCCAAATAACTTACCAATTGTTAAATAGATTAAAATTC
>JAMCQQ010000502.1 GCA_023379515.1 Actinomycetota bacterium | reverse complement strand
AGCATTAATTCATCGGCAAGACTTTTTCTGCCTGTAGGGTTTATCCTTTCAGCAATTATAACTGTGGGTAAACCCTGGCCGAATTTGACTTCGGTATTCTTTCCTGTAACTACTGTTTGCATTTTTGTCAATCCTTTCTAATTATTATTTTTGGAAAAATAAATTGTTTAAATATATAAGAATTATTATTTAGCCATAATAATTCTTATATATTTTTATAAATGTATTTAAAAACTTGTCATTAATTTCCGGTATTGAAATGGTCACCCTCATATAACCCGGAATTCCTAAATTTTCACCCGGCCTTATTATAAAACCATTTTTCAAGAGTTCTTCTATTATCTCTGTGTTTTTCTCCCCCGATCTGACAAGAATAAAATTGGAATAAGATTTGATAAAGCTTATACCTTCTGTTTTAAAAACGGAATAAAATTTTTCTTTCTCTTTCAATATTTTATCCCTGATATCATTTGCATATTCTTTATTTTCAAGAGCAACTACTGCAGTTTTTTGAGCTATGGAACCGACATTAAACGGAAGTCTTATCTTGTTCAAGCCGGAAATTATTTCGCTGTCTGCTATCCCATAACCTATCCTAAGACCGGCCAGTCCATAAACCTTGGAAAAAGTTCTTAAGGTAATCAGGTTTCGGTAGGAATAGACAGTCTCACATTTTCAAATTCTTCTTTGGTAATATTGGTGCCTGTAGGATTGTGAGGATTTGTAAGAAAAAGTATTCGTGTATTTGCATTAGCGGAGCCTGTCATTTTGGTGATATCCTGCCTGAAATCTTTTAGTGGGATCTTTACGACCTTTCCGCCGCATTTTAGTGCAGCTTTTTCATAAATCAGAAACGTGGGATCAGCAATAACAACATTTTCATTTTCTTTTACAAAACAATCACATATCATTTCAATTATCTGATCGGTCCCGTTACCCAAAATTACATTTTCAGCTAAAATATCAAATACGGACGCTATTTTCTCCCTTATTTCTCTGCAGTCACTATCAGGATAATAATTTATGCCTTCCGCAGCATTATTTTTTATGAATTCCTTTACCTGGCGGCAGGGACCGAAAATATTTTCATTTGAAGCCAATTTGTAAACTTTTTTCAAATTATATTTTTTCTTTATTTCTTCCATTGTCCTGCCTGCAACATATTCGGGAAGCTGATCCAGCCAAGGTTTAAATCTTACTGTCATTTTTTACTTTCTTTTTTTTCTTATCATTGTTTTTAAATCTTACCTTAATGGAATTATTGTGCGCCAATAAATTCTCGAAATCTGACAAAGTTTCAACATGCCGTCTTTCCTTTTTCAGCATATCATAACTATAGCATGCAACGCTGCTCCTTTTGTAAAAATCATAAACACCGAGCGGCGAAGAAAATCTTGCATTACCGCCGGTAGGAATTACATGATTGGTCCCGCATATATAATCTCCGACTGCCACCGGAGTATAATTACCCAAAAATATTGCCCCTGCATTTTTTATGGATTTTAAAGCAGTATCATAATCCCTTATCATAAGCTCAAGATGTTCGGGAGCGATAACATTGCATGCTTCAATCAGGAAATTCAGATCCTTATTGACAATAATCCTGCAATTTTTCTCAAGTGATTCATAAATCAAATCTATGTTGAACCTGCTGCCATATAGTTTTTGCATCTCGGCTGTTTGCTTATAAATTTCTGTAATGGTATTTTCCGCTATCTTTTTGTTTGTTGCAAGTAAAATACTTTTAGCATCAGAATCATGTTCGGATTGTGAGAGCAAATCTGCTGCAATGAATGACGGATCAGCTTTCTCATCAGCAATAATTGTAATTTCACTTGGGCCTGCGAGACTGTCTATTCCTACGGAACCAAATACTATCTTTTTGGCTGCGGTCACATAAATATTGCCGGGTCCGACTATTTTATCAACTCTTACAATACTTTCAGTGCCATAAGCAAGGGCCGCAACTGCCTGTGCACCTCCGATCCGGTATATTTTATTTATTCCAAGTTTTGCAAACAAATAAAGCAGAATATCGTTTATCTTGCCATTTTTCTGAGGAGGTGTACATGCAATTATTTTCTTTACACCGGCAAGAACAGCAGGAACTGCCAACATTAAGACAGAAGAAGGATAAATATATCTGCCCCCAGGGATATAGAGACCAATGCTTTCAATAGGCGTGATAAGCTGGCCAAGTTTTGCCCCCTTTTGCGGATTAATGAACCATTGGCTTGATCCTTTTTCAAGCTGAGATTTATGATATTTTACCAGATTAGAATAACTTTCGTTAAGAGCTTCTACAAGCTCCGGAAATTCTACTGGAACATTTTTAGAAGCTCTGGACAATTCCGAAGCACTCACTGCAAGTTCTCCGGTGTTGCTTACTTCGGTACCGTCAAATTGTTTGCAGTATTCAATAAGTGCAGTGTCGCCATTTTTTTTTACATTTTCAACAATTTTGCCGGCAGTTCTAAACGCGGTAAGTTCAATCTGCCCGGTCCTT
>JAMCQQ010000501.1 GCA_023379515.1 Actinomycetota bacterium | reverse complement strand
TCTAATAAAGGGGCTTGGTTTTGATTCAGAACAGTTTGAAAAATTTGTTGATCTTTTAAACTCAAAACAGTCCTCAATTCTGGAATCGACTTTAATACTTGATTTGCAGATTTCGAAATAATTTCATCATCAGGCATCTCCCACTTGAAAAAATAGTAGTTTGAATAAGAAGAACCAACATTTTGATAGAATTGCCTTTGTTGAAAAGTAGAAGGTCCCGATTCTTGGTTCTCTTGGGCAGGGATGCGATCCGCTAAATGAAATACCTTTTTTTGTCCCAAAGAGGATGCAGGCTCCAAGAAAGCAATATCTAAATTCTGATTTGTTGGAAGATCTGATTGCAAATATTCTTGTTTGATCATTTGAATGTTCTACGTATCTGGATAATTAATCAATTGATTATCCAATTGTGAAGAAGGTTAATCAATATACCTTATAAAAAAAAATAGAATCTAGTACTCTAAAGCATCATTATCCACCAATGCATGAAAAGTTCCATTGATTACGCTCTGAGGAATGGAAGGCTTGAAGCTTAGCTCTGATTGTACGCACGTGTGGTTCAGATAAATTCCGTGCTGTTCCCTCACAATTTCCGCCCATTTTCTGAATGAATGGCATTTTAGCAGATTTTCAAGCCTCATCTTCAAAAGGCAGAAAATCTATGAATTGAACTTCGTGATCGCTAGTATCATTGAATTTACGTTAACAGCACAAATTTAATTTGAAATTCGAAAAGTGAAAAAAAATACATTTTATTTTATTACAAATTTGCTTGAGTGAAGATGTTTTAATTCTTTTCTATATTATATTATCTTATCATAGATAAGTGAAAAATTGACATTGATGGATCATCTAGTGGTAACCTAAAATAAATCGAGTAACTTAAATAAACATCCATCTCTCATTTGCATGAGTGAAGATGCTTAATTCTTTTCTATATATATTTATATCTTGTAATATTATTCTCTGTCATAGTTATCAAAGAAGGGAAAAATTGACGGATCGTCTAGTAGTAACCTAAAATAAATCGCGTATAAAGGTTCGAGTTATCTTTCTCCAATAACTCCTTATTATCTAAAGCATGTAAAGATTTGTTGTGAAAAAAGCAAATAGCCACAGTAAACGCCATCAATGCAACCTTTGATATTAATTTTAATGTCCCTTTCTTTTCTTTCTTTTCTTTCTTTTCTTTCATGCTTTACATACTGCAATAGAATTGATTAAGGTGATAGTTATCCAATCAGCAAGGTTTAAAAAACTGTATCCTATAATCATCATACCCATAAGAGCACTTCCAATGTTTGGCAAAACGCCTAGGAAATAAGAAGGAAAATACTATATTATTATCAACTAGAAAAGAAACATACCAACGATCCCAACATAATCAGCTGGAGAAATAGCATAAGCTAGAAATGAATCGAATGAAATACTCCAATTACCAACCAATCCAGTGATAGCATATAAAAAAGCTGTTACATAAGGAGGGACATTGAAATACCTTGGTTGAAATGAGAATTATTAAAATAATATTGGAAGATAAGAAAAATAAATTAAACATACTTGGCTGAAAGGGAACCTACAAGGACGACACTCATAATCATATAGATACATGAATAAAAATAATAAGGCCTCATTTTGACAAATACAGCTTGGTACAAAATTGAGCCAAACATGAAAATTGTATTTGTCATAATATTCAAAATAAAAATTCCCATTAATTGCCCTCCACAAAAGCCATTTCGAAAATCAGTACCATGAAGAGGGACTTGAACATCAAACTGCAAAATGATTGTCACAAATCCATACAAAGATGAAATGAATATCAAATGTAAATTGACATCTCTTAAAAGGCCTCCTTCGTGCATAGCAATAACAACTAAGGCATCCTTAAAATAATGACAAGCGGAATTTGATTTAGGCGTTTCGTCTACTTCTTGAATAATAGGTGAATTAATGAGTAAAGAATCAGTTTCATATTCAGACGATTGTTTGAGGACGCTGGAATAAAGTTCATTGCCTGAACTATTAAGATTATCGATAGGTGAAACTTCTGGTTCAGGAGGGATAGTGAAATATTCTTCTGTTATGGAGAAACTAAAAAAAAGTTAATAAAAATATTCGAAAAATAAAGAATTTACATTATTAAATTCAAGGAAAAAAAAAATACCTGAAAGCAACAGCAATTATATCGATGATGAATGAAGAGATAAATAGAATACTTTTTGCCCATAAAAATCCAATATTCATTTCTAGTGCATCAATCATAACCCATAAGACTAAGAGAGTCAATATTAAAATAACTCGGCTACAGGCATCACAAAAAATTCCAATATGATTAAAAATAGCGACTTGACTTTCTTCAGTGCTTCAGTCATATTTAGCTTTTCAATATCTTTCCAGCACAATTTTCGACTTGAAGAATACTCGCTTGTCTTAACATGAAACAAATCAAGACGAAATAAGGGCTTTGAACGACGGCAACATTTTTAAGATCTATTGGAAGAAAATAAAGCACGGCATCTGATAATATATAAATTATTGAACAAGCTCGCATAACTGGAAGAGAATAATTTTGAGTAAGATCAGTTATAATGCCTAGTACCAAAGAGGAAATAATTTGAAAAGCTAAATAAACAGAGACTCCAATTTGCTGAAACCAGGCGACATAACCATCACAGTTGAGCTCAGAGCCAACGAGCATTACCAGCAACAAGACACCATCTAAATTTGTAATAAATGAACACGCAATCTCCAACAATCATCGAA
>JAMCQQ010000500.1 GCA_023379515.1 Actinomycetota bacterium | reverse complement strand
ATTATCATCTGAGTTATGTTATATCCCATGGTCTCAATAGTGTGATGAACTATCAAAGCACACTTAGGATCAAGTGGCATTGTTGGGGCACGATCATAAATGTCTAATGATAGATCTATTATTTTATATTGGTGAGACTTCTTGAAACTAGTGGTTTTTCACATTTTCCCTCCACTTACTCAAGTTAACCTATACTGTATCATTTACAAAACCAAAATCTGGGAAAATTTGACTTTTAGGATCATTGCTAATCAAACCTGGTATATTTCTAGATATCTTAAGACCATCTAGACTGTTAGATACACCCAGGTAACCATTAATGGTAGATAACAAAATATGGAATTGCTCCGCCAGAAGTCCTTCATAGCCCACTACTTTCCCATCCCATGAACGCCAGTCAACTCCTGAGTTTAAAGAACCAGAGGCCCTACAATCTAATATATTCATTGAAAGTTTCTTGAGTAATGCTGTTGCTTCACTCCGCATGTTAGTTTTATAAAGGGCCATTATTATCCAATATGTATGTGCAAGAGTTACTCCCCCATTTTGATAAATCTGGAAATTATCCATACCGAACTCAGGAGTTGACTGTCCTATCCATGGCATATGATCCTGCATTGGAACAGGTTCTAATACAAGGGGTAAGCCATATTCAAAATGTGAAAAACCACTAGTTTCAAGTCGGTGAAGATACGATCGCAACATAGCAATAGAATCTTCTGTATTTACAAGTCCAGCATATATAGCAGCACCCAGCGGTGCATGACAAATGTAATCATGCATTTTCCCTTCTTTATCAACCCATTGAGCAATGCATTTTGTAGCTGGGTTATAAAAGAATTTGAAGTAATTTTCTCTTATTCTTTTAGCAAGATCAGTTAAAACATTTGACTTCTTTTTTCTATCCAACCTTCTCATTAGATCAGCCATTCGATTACAGGCAATATAACCCAATGCGTTAAAATATGATTCAAAAGGACCACTAGTAAAACTATCCCACCATGACGAAGAACCATCCCACTTAAAGGAGACTCCGGAGCGGGCAGTCGCAAATAAGCCAGTTTCTTTATACTCGCTAGCTATAAGTTCGTCTACATGTTTTTCTATTTTATCAACACGGGCATATGCCCAATCCCAGTCTCCAGTACCTGCCAAATAATCCCAAACAGAATTTAATAAAGATATTGTTGGATTTGGATGAAAATCTATGCCGAAGCTCGGTGCACCATCCAAGTATTGATCCAAACTAAAGCGCAGAATTTGTTGAAAATCAGGACCGCTTTTTATCTTTGGTGTGTAGGATGCAATATCAGCATAAAAGAAATGGCATAACAATGCTTGATCGCTGACAGAATTATTTGCAAATAAACCTATTTCAGGGCGAAATGCCATCCCATTCAACCAGCCAGTAGCTATAGCACCAATTACTGGTTTTTCAGTTAAAAAAGTATAAAAAGGTTTTGCCTCAAATCTCCAATTTATATCTGAGCTATTACAAAAAGGGTAAACAGTTACAAGTTCTAGTTCTATCTGGACTGAACCTCGTCCGGGGCATAGATGAAGAAGCCCATTGCTCTTTGGTATGGTTCCAATTAATAAATCAAACCAAATTTCTCCACTGGTCCTAAAGCTGGCAACTCTTCCAAGTACATCCTGCTTAGAGGTATTTTTGCTAACAAATACCTTTAGCGCGCCATGGTTTGGTGCATTTATGACACAAATGAGTTTGCAGCTTTACGTTTTCCATTTGATCTTTACAAAACAATTACTTCAGTCTTTGCTTATCCAAACACTACAGGGATGGCAGGTTTGGTGCATTTATGAGCACAGGTAGGTTTACAAGACCTGCCATCCCTGTAGTGTTTGGATAAGCAAAGACTGAAGTAATTGTTTTGTAAAGATCAAATGGAAAACGTAAAGCTGCAAACTCATTTGTGTCATAATCGCTCGGAATATCCCAATCTATTATTAGTGACAAACTTTTTTCCTGAACACGAAATTCTAAATTCAAATTTATAAAACCACCTAAATTGATATCCTTATATTTAATGACTCTATTTTGTGGGAAAACTTCCATTGAGCCGCCAGCATATTCGCTTGAAATTCTACTTTTAAAATCACTTATTAAAGGGAACACCCCAATTGCGCCAGTTTCGCATAGCAGGCTCTCATTTTGAAACTCATGCCCAAAAATATCCCAACCAAAACTCAATACATTTGCAAATTTGGTTGAAAAAGCCAGATTAAGATTTGGTGTGGAGAAAATAACCTCATCATTCTGGTAATCAATTTTAACCCTGTCGGTTATAGGAGGCTGATGGCAAAAATATCTTTCCTTACCTGGCTGCAAACTATCTGGGCCAGCAATCCCAATACTATCTGAAATATTTATATTATCCAAAATTTTAGGAATCAGATTTATTGCACTACCTTCCAGATTACCAAAATAACCTATCTGAAATCTTTCAAAATTAGTATAATAAGGGAAAAGTTTTCGCTTGGGATTTGGTATAACCAATCTCAAATTATCAACTTCTATCTCTAGTAGAACGAACTCAAACTCATCAGCCCCAAACTCATCAGTGCTAATATTCTTCTCCCAAATCTTTTTAAAGGTATCACCACCATCAAGACTTGTTTCTAGAACTACTAACCCAGGCTCATTAGTCACATTATCAGGCGTGTACTCAGTATTGATATGAGATCCTTGGGTTAGCTTTAGTAAAATTTTTTTAATGGTAATCTTATTGTTTAATTTAACCCACAGATATTGCTTTGTTAACGTCGGTAAGCCCGATATCTCATCCTCAGTCCATAGAGTATTCGAGATTACTTTTAATTCCTTAGAAGCTGGAATCAAACTTAAATACTTTACATCCATAATTATCTATTCTCCTGATTTAGTTTTGTTTCAAAAAATGGGACTTTCATCAGCAGCATGTATAACTAAAATAAAATTAAAAGAATTTAATAGTCTTGATGCCCCATGGTTTAGGGTCTTCTATAACATTTGCAAGTGTATTAGCGATTTTCAAATTTAAGATGTTGCTTCCGGGAGTAAGCTCGCCATTAATTTTGAAAATGGTAGGAGAAAAAATTGAAATTTTTTCCGGATAACTATTTATAGAAATAGAAAATGCATCATTACAGAGAGTTTCTACTTCAATGTTTTTTATCCGCTTCACCTTATCATCGCTTAGTAAAAAATATTTCGAAAAAGTTGCCATACCCGAATAGTATTCAAAACCTTGTTTACAAAGATCTCCTAAAAATATAGTGTTTGTACCATCTATTATTCCATTTTTTAAACATAGAATATCTCCAATAATAAAAATATTTTCAATCAAAGGATCAGCATAAAGACAGTGTTCTAGCCATGAGTTATTCCTAATATTCTTTTCATAATCTGGAACTTCATAAGTAAATTCGATTGTATTTAAACCAAATCTTATATATTCTGAAATATTTATATTATCCAAAATTTTAGGAATCAGATTTATTGCACTACCTTCCAGATTACCAAAATAACCTATCTGAAATCTTTTTTACTAAGCGATGATAAGGTGAAGCGGATA
>JAMCQQ010000499.1:1428-2900 GCA_023379515.1 Actinomycetota bacterium | reverse complement strand
CATTGATACATTTATTAAAACCAAAGCACAGGAGATGGCTAATATGGCGGTCAGGGCCAACAGCAAACTGAACGGAGAATTTGAACTCTGGGGCGAACCGCTGATTGCCGACCATCTCGCTTCCGATTATAAGTCTTCTGCTAAGAGGGTCCTTGATATATTCGGCAATTTCCAAAGCAGATTTAACACCGTGGCCAAGCTCAAGAATTTTAATTATTCAATGGAACAGGTTGAGCAGCTTGGCAAAGATATTGCGGCCTCAAAAATAGTCCTGGAATACGAAAAGTTCAGGAACGACTGCCTTAGCAATGTCAATTACATGATGAATTTAGAACGCATGGAGCTTGGCGCTGCCTTAAAAGCTGAGATTGAAGCTGCCAAGGAAAACTTCCGCAAGATTAGAGATGACATACCTCAGGACATGAGCGGCGAGGCTGCGGCAGCGGATGCAAACAATCTGCTGGTAAAAGTCAAGAACCAGTATATTGACCTTTACTTTGCGGAGCATCAGAAAAAACGTCTTGGAATTTCCGATGGCCGGCGTAAAGGTGAACTGGTCAGTTCGGCAAAACTGGCTAATTTGAAGCGCTTGAAAGCAATAAATAATATTTTTTCGGCATCTAAACTGGACAGCATCGAAAAGGACTTGGCCCGGCTCAAAGTCTGCTATGAACTGACTGCAGACATGCTGAAAACGACTCATTTCTGCACGAAATGCAATTTTCTCATGGGCGAAGCTGATATTCCGGTAAAAGGCAGGCTTGACGAGATTGAAGACCGGATTAAGGCAGTCGTTCCTGAATGGACGAATACCCTGTTTAATACAGTTACAGACCCAACACTTGAAGAACAAAAGCAATATCTTAGTCAGGAACAGCGGGCGGCCATTGATACATTTATTAAAACCAAAGCATTGCCCGAAAAAATTGACCAGTTTTTTATCAATGCTGTTGAGGATTTGCTGCAAGGTTTTGAGCCTGTCGCCATTGCGGCTGACGACCTAATTGACAAGCTTGGTGCGCTCGGGCCATGCGATATTGAAACCTTCCAGCGCAAACTGAAAGATCTGCTTGATGGCTATACCAAGGGCAAGGATAAAGAGAAGCTGCGTATCGTAGTAAAAAGATAAGGAGAAACCGGTATGAAACTGACTAAAGAAGATATTGATAAAGTACGGCATATTGAGGGCTTTCCTATAGGCAAGGACGAGGATATTATTGCTTTGTCCAATCCTCCCTATTATACAGCATGCCCCAATCCGTTTATTGAGGATTTTATAAAAGAACATGGTAAACCTTATGATGAAGCGACTGATGATTATCATAGGGAACCTTTTGCTGCGGACGTTAGTGAAGGTAAAAATGATCTGTAGGATACCAGAACGGTATTACCATAGTTTCAATTTTTTCGATAAGATTAATATCGTCATGATCTGGTTCTTTATCATATCGTTTACCTTTATACATGTAATT
>JAMCQQ010000499.1:0-1418 GCA_023379515.1 Actinomycetota bacterium | reverse complement strand
ACCAGGGGATATTGTCTTTGATGGTTTTTGTGGAACTGGAATGACTGGAGTTGCCGCACGGATGTGTGGGTGTCCAGATTATGAGTTCAAAAATAAAATTGAACATGAAATGCCAAATGTGCATTGGAAAGAAAGAAAAGCAATATTAAATGACTTATCTCCTGCAGCAACATTTATTTCTCACAATTATAATACTGCAGCAAATATTACAGAACTTGAAGATGAGGCTTTCAATGTACTCACTGAATGTAAAAAGATTTGCGGTTGGATGTATAAAACCAATCATACTATTGCTAATAGTCATAGTAATTTTAAAAATATAAATTGTGAGCAGAAAGAAGAGGGCGAAATAATTTATACAGTTTGGTCAGACGTTTTTATTTGCCCGAGTTGTGGTGAAGAACTTATTTATTGGGATGTTGCTGTCGATAGATTAAACGGGAAGGTTTGTGAATCCTTTAAATGCCCAAACTGTGGCAGACTTCTTACAAAACGCGATTGTAAACATGCTATTTCAATATACTATAATGAATCTCTTAATAAACCAATTTCAGTTGCTAAACAAGTTCCTGTGCAAATTAATTACATGTATAAAGGTAAACGATATGATAAAGAACCAGATCATGACGATATTAATCTTATCGAAAAAATTGAAACTATGGTAATACCGTTCTGGTATCCTACAGATCATTTGCCTGATGGCGAAAAAACAGCAGATCCAAATAAGCTTGGAATATATTATACAGATCAATTTTATACAAGACGAAATTTATATACTCTGTCTTGCTTAATTGATTTATGTTCAAAATCTAAATTTGCGAATAAACTTTTATATGTAGTTTCAGCCATTAATTTGCATGTAAATAAAATGCGCAGATATCAGCCTGTTAAGCCAGGTGGTACTCCAGGACTTCCTGGAACGTTATATGTTTCTTCAAATTCAGTAGAGCTTTCAATATTTGACATTTTTCCTAGAAAATTAAAAGATATTTTGAAAGCAACAAGTACAAGAAGTGGGAACGTTCTTCAAACGACTCAATCATCTTGTTGCTTAACCAATATACCAAGTAATAGTATTGATTATATTTTTACTGACCCACCCTTTGGCAATAATATAATGTACTCAGAATTAAATTATTTATGGGAAAGTTGGCTTAAAGTTAAAACAAACTCTATTAGTGAAGCTATTATTAATAAAAAACAAAAAAAGTCTATACTCGATTATCAAAAACTGATGACAGATAGCTTTAGGGAATATTATCGCATATTAAAGCCTAATAGATGGATGACAGTGGAGTTTCATAACTCAAAGAATGCAGTCTGGAATGCGATACAAGAAGCTTTACAAAAGGCTGGATTTATTGTAGCAGATGTAAGAACATTGGATAAACAAAAGGGAACAACAAAACAAGCAGTCA
>JAMCQQ010000498.1 GCA_023379515.1 Actinomycetota bacterium | reverse complement strand
AACCTGCGACCATTCTTAAAGTGCTGGTTTTCCCGCATCCTGAAGGTCCAAGAAGACAGAGAAACTCTTTATCTTTACAAGCGATATTAATATACTTTACAGCTTCGACTTCACCATACTTTTTATATAAATTCACTATTTTGACTTCTGCCATTTTTACCCTTCCAGTATTTTATTTATAATTATTTATTATTTTTTTACTGCTCCCAGAGTCATGCCTGTTACTAGATAATTTTGAAGTAAGTATACTATCAATAGCAGCGGTAATATCGCGATTATTGTAGCAGCACACATTTCTCCCCACATTACTTCATAAGATACTATAAATTCTGACATTCCAATTGTAAAAGTTTTTGTAGCAGGACCCGATAGAGTAAGTGTCAATAAAAATTCATTCCAAGAAAATAAAAATGAAAATACCGTAGATACTGCAATACTGGGAATAGATATTGGTAATATTACTCTTGATGCGATCTGAAAACTGCTGCATCCATCAACTCTTGCAGCCTCATCTATCGTTTTGGGTACATCATCTATATATGCCCTCATTATTAATATTATTATTGGCAACAAGTAAGGAAGCAGCACTATGACTAATCCATAAAAAGTATTTATTAATTTTAAATTTTGATAAAGCAGATAAAACGGTAGTACGAGCGCAACCACCGGAAACATTCTCAGTGATAGAAGCCAGTCACCTATAAATTTCTTACCTTTAAATTCAAATCTCGATAAACCAAATGATACCAGATAAGCAAAAATAATAGTTATAATTGTTGCTATTCCCGCAATTATTAAGCTATTTTTCATATAGACATGTATCTTATATTCTTTAAAAATATTTATATAATTTGTAGCAGTAATATGGAAATTAAATAATTTAGGAACTCGTGACAATATATCAAATCTTTCTTTAAATGATATATTTAACATCCATAAAATAGGGGACAGCCAAAATAGCACAACGACAAATCTGAGTAAACCAATAAATATTCTTTTTATTCTATTGCGGATAATAAATCTGCGTTTTAAATAATTTATATCTCTTATATCAGACTGCATTTTTTTTAGCCCTCCCTACAAACACTCTGCTAATCACGTTAGTAGCAATAATTATAAGTAATAACAGTATTATCGCAATTGCCGTAGCTTTTCCTATCTCAAATTGATTCAAGCCAGTCATGTAAGCAAAAATACTCAGCACATAAGTTGAAACCCCCGGACCACCTCTTGACAAGATATATATTAAATCAAAAGTTCTAAAAGCATCTATAAATCTGATTAAAACAATTATAGACATTATACTTTTTAAACTCGGAAATGTTACATTCAGCTCTCTTTGCCAGAGAGATACACCGTCTACATCAGAGGCTTCATATATTTCTTTATCAGCACCTCTTAAACCTGCTAAAATAACTAAAAAGCAAAATGGTGACCACTGCCAAACATCTGCTATACCAACAGCAATAATAGTAGTTAATTTCTGGCTGGTCCAAGAAACTGCAGGTATGTGCAACAATGATAGCACATAATTAATTATTCCTATTTCAGGTTCAAACATAAATTTCCAAATTAATCCTACTACTACTGGAGCTATCAACATAGGTGTTAATAATAATGTAGTACCAACACCGGAAAACTTGGATCTTTCTACAAAAAGTTTAGCAATCAAATAGCCTAGCCCTATTTGGATTAAAACAACTGCTACGCTATAACAAAAGGTAAGTAGAACACTTGAATAAAAAATATTATCTTTGAATAATGAAATAAAATTTCCAAACCCAACAAAAGGTCTGGCTTTTTGCATAATATTATATCTATGAAAGCTTACCCAAAAAGAAAAAAATAAAGGGAATATAATCGTAAGCGCAAGAAAACCAATCACTGGCATAGTGAAAGCATATGGCGTTTTAGCTTCCAAATTAATAGTTTTTGATAACTTCTTTTTTCGCCTCAATTAGTTCATGCCTCCTTCTTTGAGGAGTGCCAGCTTCTTACCGGCACTCCTATGCTAAATAGATTAATTCTTAAAATAACCAGCTTCTGTTAAAATCTGTTTTGTTTTTGTATCCATGTCAGCTAAAGCCTGATCTATATCTTTTCCTTCAGTTAAAACTAAAGATACTTCTGTTCCTACCATATCAAGTATTTGATAACCTTCCGGTATAATGGGTGGAGTAATAGCCTGATCCACAGCTTGTGCTAAAGCAGGAAAATAAGGATTTAATTCAACTAATTCAGGGGCTGTAAGTGTGGATTTTCTACATGGTTGACCAGTACCCTTTACAAATGTTTGTGCAGCTTCTTTGGAAGAGATATATTTTAAATACTCAACTGCTAAAGGAATATTTTTGGATGCTGATGGGACAACCCAGCAAACACCACCCATATATGGTTTATAAGAACCTGATTTGCCTGCCGGAGGAACACCTGATCCCATAACATTATAAAACTCCGTAACATCTTTATTGGTTAAAGCAGGATTACCCCATATGAACGGTGCATATACAGCTACACCACTAGCCATGGCATTTATTGCTTCATCATCGCCGGAATTTAATGTACTTGGGTCACAGTATGGAATAATATCTTTAAGCCATTGCAATGCCCACTTTCCAGCCTCAGTATTAAACATTGGGGCAAAATTACTTTCTGCCCATTTATCAGGGTACAGCCATTCTCCGCCTTGTGTCCAGAATAAAGTACAGAAAGAGTATCCCGCAAATTCTCCTCTCCTCAGGCTCAATGTTGCACCATACTGCTTAGTACCATTATTGTCTTTGGTTAATTTCTTTGCAGTTTCTAATACACCTTCCCAGGTAGTTGGTAATGACAAACCTTCTTTTTCAAAAATATCTTTCCTGTAATAAGTAATTTGAGTGTTCATATCTACAGGAACAGCATAAAGCTTACCATCTTTGGTCCACTGCTCCAAAAAGTTGCTGGCAATATCTGACTTCAAATCAGCTACATACTCTGCACCCAGGAGATCTTCTACGTTAACTATCGTTCCACTGGCAGCAAACTGTTGTGTCATTAATGCAATAACTTGAACAGCATCATAATCAGATGAACCTGAACCTATTTTAACTCCAGCCTGCGGAATAAGCTCTCCAATTGGAGTTGTTACTATATTCACTTTTACATCAGGATATTTTTTAGTAAATTCTTCTACTAATGCTACCTGCGGAAGTTCGAATCTCGTTCCCTTAGCCGTCCATATCGTCATAGTTCCGGATAGATTTTCTGCTGCTGTCGTTTCTGCCGCTGTTGTTTCAGCTACAGTTGTTTTTGTCGCTGTTGTTTTACATCCAACACCAATAATCAAACCAAAAACAATTGTTAAAATTAAAGCAATTACAAAATACTTTTTCATCCTTTTTTCCCTCCTTTATTTTTTAATAATAAATTATTAAAGTTTTTTGGATTTATTCAGTATAAAATCATGATCTTTAAATAATAACTAAATAAATCCAACTATCTCATTATTTTTTATACTCACCTCACTTTTTGTGAAAAGAAATCACTTAATATAATTATTATAGAATTTTTATATATCTCCTTTTCTTCCATCTATATCTTTTATATACCAAGGTACAGGAAAATCCG
>JAMCQQ010000497.1 GCA_023379515.1 Actinomycetota bacterium | reverse complement strand
CTGCAACTTTCTATAGAAAAATTCTTATATATATTTTTACCTTCTTAGAGTTTTTACTGCCATTAATTCAAATGATAATTGAGGAAAGTAAATTGTAATATATTCACTTAAATAGGATAAGAATAACCAAAAATACCATGGTTTATATTTTATCGCTGCAAATTCACCTCTTATGAACCTGAATCCTCTAATTCCGTAGATTTTATAGCCACGGGTCTTAAAATCTTTCACGAACCAACCCGAAAGATGTTCTTGGTAAATATTGCCCGAATGTGGATCTTGAGGTATAAAACCATTTGGTGTACAAATTATTATCTTTTTTTTGGCAATTTTCTCCAACTTCTTCAGGAAAACTTTTCCCTCGCTTCTCTTTAGATGTTCCAAAACATGAAAAAGCACAACAACGTCAAAAGATTTATTTTTATAATGCTTCTCGATCAAAAGAATATTCCCTTTTTTGTATTTATCAAAAATCTTATTAACGCTTTTGGCTGGAACCAGATCGATACCCTCCAAATGGGACGGTCTATCTATTCTGGACAAAGGAGAACTTACGCCGCAACCAACATCTAAAACGCTATCATAGCCTTCAAGCTCCTTTTTCAAAAGCCTATAAAAACCAAAGTCTGAACTTGCATTGATATATTTTTTTAACTTAGCCTTTATACGTTTAATCATAGCACATGTTCTTTCTGATCAAATTTAATTATGTCTGGTAATTTATGTATTTATCCCAGTTTACTCAAATCTTCAAAATATAACAT
Organism: Actinomycetota bacterium; assembly: GCA_023379515.1. Next base: position 3,926 of record JAMCQQ010000497.1, on the reverse strand, counting down.
AAACATGAGGATAAATTTGTTAGTATACTACCTAATTTTCTTGAGGAATTATTATTTACCGAGCTCTTCATGAACGAATTTGTTGATAATTTTCATTCCCTGCATGGGTTTCACTTTTGCTTTCCAATCAAGAAGTTTCGCGGCTTTTGAAAAGTTACAAAGACGACCTCTAACTCCTTGAACTTTATGGAGTTGATAAACCCTTTTAACCTTAACCCTCTCTATTCGACAAATAATATCAACAAGTTCGTTAATACTTATATGATCTGCTGTTCCAATATTTATCGGGTCCTTGATATTTGATTCCATAAGTTTAAAAATTGCCTCAACGCAATCTGTAATATAGCAGAATGACCGTACCTGTTTGCCATCCCCCCATATTTTTACGATTCCACCATTCCCCGCCTTAATTACTTTTCTAGTTAGGGCCATAGGAGCTTTTGATCTGAGTGTGTCTATTGAGCACTCGGGTCCGTAAATATTGAAGAATCGCGCAATGCGAACTTCAAGTCCATAATCTATTTCATAGGATTTATACATCCGTTCAGAAAAAAGTTTTTCCCATCCATATTCGCTCTCAGCATTTGCCGGATACACATCTTCCTCAACCAGTGGTACTGAATCGATCTCTGTTTGTTTTTCTAGAGGATAAACGCAAGCAGAAGATGAGAAAAACAGTCTTTTCACTCCCGAGCGAATACATGCTTCTGCTGTGTTTAAATTGATTGTGGCATTATCGCGCAAAAGATCTGCTCTGTTAGTAGTGGTATATTCGATGCTTCCATTTTGGGCGGCAAGGGCATAAACTTTATCAATTCCCTGGGTTGCTTCAATACAGTTTCTAAAACCTCTTAAATCCAAAATTCTATAATCATGAAAGTCTGAAAGATCCGAAAATTGTGGATAAACTATGTCTACACCACGGACGTAGAAACTCCTTTTTTTAAGAAATCTTGCTAGATGATGACCGATAAACCCACCTGCTCCAGTAACCAAAATTGTTTCTCGTTTCTTCATCTCGAGTAAATAACATCGTCCATATTAACATATTAGGATTATCTTTAGCAATATAAATTCTAGTTAATAAGGTTTATTTTTAGAGGACTAGAATTTAGTAATTTTTGCGAGTTTCTCTAATCTGTGCCTAATAAACTTCTTTAAATAGGGAACCGGGGAATAATATAAAGAAATCAACGATATGAGAACTTTTGTGTCTAAATTATTTCCTCTGCAAATTCTGGCGGCTTCACAGGCCTTATCATAAGCTTCATTTTTATTTTTTTTAATATTAGAGGGCAAATTAGGAAGAGAAAAAATTTTGTTCAATAAAGATACATGCTCCATGGCCATTACAAAACCTTTATTCTTAGTGGTAGCGGCTCCTGGATGAATACGAAAAGTTGCCAAAAATTTTGGTATCCTGGCAAATTTACCGGTTAGACCTGCCCTTAACACAAAATCAAAATCACTTACATATTTAAAACACTCATCTCTTCCCTTAAGTTTATCTATAATAATTTTTCTATAGAAAGTTGCAGGTCCGGGGGTGCAACTATGTTGTCTTAACATGTATTCATAACTATAATCTGGCAAAGTTACCTTCTCTATTTCTCTCCCATCTTTATCTATTTTAACCCAATCCGGATAAACTCCAATTATTTTAGGATTAGCTACCATAAAATTAACAATTTCACTAATTGCTCCGGGAAGTAACGGATCATCAGAATTTACTACACCAATAATTTCTCCCTTTGCCATTGAAAAACCTTTATTTACAGCCCACTGCTCACCCATATTTTTATGTGAATCCCAAATAATTTTTCCCCTAAACTTCTTAACAACCTCAAGTGTATTATCAGTTGACTCACCATCTAAAACTATATATTCAATATTTGGATAATCTTGATTAAGTACGCTCAATATGGTTTCCCCTAAGAAAGGGGCACGATTATAGGTTGGCGTAATAACCGTAACAAGGGGATATTTTTTGTTTTTTCTAAGATTTTTTTTCATAGTAGGATAGCTATTATACAACAAAAAAATCAGTTTAGGATATTTTTTCTATTTATCTAAAAACTTTTATTAAATAATAAATCATGAAAGGGAGGGTCGCTAAAGATCCGAGTGTCGCAGCTATTCCTGCCCCAATAAGTCCAAATCGATTGATAAGCGGAAATATAGAAGTAATCATAACGACAAAACTAATAGCAGATATTACCGTAAGGTACTTTTGTTTTTTTACGGAATAAAACACAGCTCCAGAAGGACTGCCTAAAATGCTAATCATCGCAAAAACCGCCAAGACTCTTAGAATACCTGTGGCTTGAATCCAATTTGCACCAAGAAAGATAAGTATCAATTGCTCGGGAAATAATAAAAACAACAATAAAATTGGTAAAGTGAACAAAGCGGTTAAAAGGATAGTCTTAATATAGGCTCGTCTTAATCTTTTTTTGTCATCAGATATTTTTACATACACAGGAAAGGTGACTCTTGCAACGATATCCGAAATTTCGTTTAGGGGAAGTGTTGAAATACTATACGCCATGTCATAAATTCCAAGAGAAGAAGTGCCAAGCACTCTTCCTACAACTACATTGTCGCCGTTTTGAAATAAATATCCAAAAATTCCGGTCCCTGTAATCCATTTACAGTGAGAGACTATTTCCTTAAAAATCTTTTTGTTAAATTCGATGATCGGGACAGGTTTAACAAACCAAAAAGATATGATTACTTCAAAAATTGCGCCCGCGATAAGACTATAAATTAAGGCGATGGGATTCTTCATAATTATAACAAGCACAATAGATACGATTGTTTCTACTAAAAAAATGCCTGACCTGTAATAAAACTCTTTATGGAACTGTAAATCTTTTTGAAATCTTGCAACAGATGGATTAATAAACCCTCTTATAAGCGGCACAACAGCAACAAGCATTAAAAGCGGCAAAGCATCCGGGGTCCTAAAAAACGCTGACACAAAAAATGAGGAAAGAAATATTACCAAAGAGATTAAAACTCCCCTTAAGATCGATACGATCCACGCAGTATTTATATATTTATCGACATTATCTTTGTTTTGAACTAGGAAAACATTTATACCTGTCTCTGTTAATATTTCGACGAGCGATAAAACAAGTGCTGCGATTCCGTAAACTCCGAATTGCGTCGGAGATAAAATACGGGCAACTATTATTGTCCGTAAGAAAGAGAGCACGCGCGTAAATAACCTAAATGCTCCGAGCCACGAAATTCCTTTTATTGCTTCTCGAGTGTATCCCATACTGTATTATAAAAAGATTTATATTTGCTTTAACAAGGCTTGTTTTTTTAAAAAATAACTGATATATAATAACATAATCTGATTCATGGTAACAAAACTGAAACCTATTACCTTATGTAGGGTGTGTTCTTCAACAAATCTTGTAAGAATTATAAATTTAGGAAACTTGCATCTATCTGATTTTACAAACGGCGTCGAAAAACCCGCGAGGTTTCCGTTAATGGTCGTCCTTTGTAAGAGTTGCTGTTTATTGCAGCTAAAGCATAATAGTCCGACGTCTCTCCTTTATGGTGAAAGGTATGGCTATAAATCGGGCATTAATCAAACGATGAAAAACGAATTAAGGGAAATAGTTCTAAAATCCATAAATAAGCTCGGTAAAAGAAAAAAACAGATTGTCGCTGTCGACATCGGCGCAAATGATGGGACATTACTCTCTTTTTATCCCAAAACTTTTTTTCGGGTTGGAATCGATCCGATTAAAAAATTTGCAAAAGAGTGTAAAAGATACGCAAACATTTTAATAACTGATTTTTTTTTTTTTGTCCAGAATTTTTTTAACATCTGCGATAAACTTGTTTGGATTTTCCATATCGTAAAAACAGGAAATTGCGGTCACAATATCTGCCTTTTTTTCTTTATG
>JAMCQQ010000496.1 GCA_023379515.1 Actinomycetota bacterium | reverse complement strand
CTGTACGGTATCTAGCCAACCAACACAATTGTTTGCAAGCCATAAGGGCTTTGATTATAATCTAAATATGCAAGCACTTTTTAAGTATAAGAATGAAATTATTTTAAGCGTTGTTATCTTGTTGTTTTATTTCTTTTTAAGATTAATCTATTTGGATAGGCTCCCCATATTTACAGACGAAGCTATATATGTAAGGTGGGCACAGATTGCCTTAAATGATTCTTCCTGGCGCTTTATTTCCTTAACCGACGGTAAGCAGCCGATGTTTATTTGGGTAACTGTTGCTTTTATGAAATTTATAGAAGATCCGCTTTTGTCCGGAAGATTGGTTTCTGTCATGGCAGGATTTTTTACAATGACAGGTCTTTTTTTTCTTACTTACGAGCTTTTCAAAAGTAAGACAATGTCTTTTCTTACAACAATCCTTTACATATTTTATCCAATGGCACAAGTTTATGATAGGATTGCTTTATATGATAGTATGGTCGCAACATTTTCTGTTTGGGCATTATATTTATCGGTACATTTAGTTAAAAAAGTAAGTCTTGATGTAGCATATACCTTAGGGTTTGTAATAGGTGCAGGAATTCTTACAAAAACATCAAATTTTTTTAGCATCTATCTTCTTCCATTTACCCTTATCCTTTTTAATTTTAAGAAAAAACCGGTTTTAAAAAGATTAATAAAATTTTTACTCCTTGCGGGATTTTCTTCTACAGTTGCATACGGGCTTTACAACATATTAAGACTTTCTCCTCTGTTTGAAATGATAAGAGCCAAAAATGCAATTTTTGTTTATCCTCTGTCCGAATGGGTACAACATCCCTTCACTTTTTTTGTAGGAAATTTAAATGGACTACTTAGTTGGTTAATTGAATACCTGACTCTTCCATACATTGTATTAATATTAATTTCATTAATCTTAATAAGGAAAGATTTTAAAGAAAAAGCTATTCTAATTTTATATTTCCTTTTACCGTTTATAGCACTTGCTCTTTTTGGAAGAGTAATATTTCCAAGGTTTATTTATTTTATGAGTCTTTATTTACTTCCTCTTGCTTCATGGGGATTAAATTATTTGATCAACAGAAGCATGAACTATACAAAGATAAATTATAAATTAGGAAAGATAAAATCAGTAGTAGCTGTAGCTACGTTTGTTTTTATCTGGTATCCTGGGTTAGTTTCTCTTCAGTTTGCCCTTAATCCTGTTGCCGCAAAAATCGCAAAAGCAGATAACAGTCAATATGTTAACAGTTGGTCAGCCGGCTGGGGAGTAAAAGAAAGCATTGATTTTTTTAAACAACAATCAAAAAATAAAAAGATATTTATTGCAACCGAAGGAACTTTCGGTTTACTGCCGGCGGCTTTGGAAATGTATTTAGTAACAGATAAAAACATTATCATAAAAGGCTACTGGCCGGTTAATGATGTCACAAAAGAAGTTTTGGATTATGCAAAGAAAATGCCTGCCTATTTTGTTTTTTATCAAAAAGAACACATAAAGATTCCGCCTACTTTTCCGTTAAAACTTCTGTTTCAGGTAAAACAGGGTAATACAGAGTATTATTACCGGGTTTATCAGATTATCCCTTAAAAATAAATGAATAAGATAAAAAATTTTTGGCCTCTTATTCTAATAGGTATTATTGTTTTATTATTCTTTTTCCCAATATTTAAGGGAAATATGCCTTTCCCCGGAGATTTATTGGTTAATTCAAACCCTTATAGCAGTCAAAGTTTTTTAGGATATAATCCCGGAGGTTATCCGAATAAAGCCCAAGGGGCAGACGTAATCACAGAAATTTATCCCTGGAGGCACTTTTCAATAGATCAAATAAAACAGGGTGAAATTCCGTTTTGGAATCCTCATAATTTTTCAGGAAATCCTCAAATTGCAAATTTTCAAACCGCCCTTTTTTATCCACTTAATATTTTATATCTTATCTTGCCGTTCAATTTATCCTGGACACTTATAATTATGCTTCAGCCATTCTTAGCCGGAATATTTATGTTCCTTTTTTTAAAAAAAGGAGTTGGTTTAAAAGATTTTGCTTCTTTTATCGGAGCGGTTTCTTTTTCGTTCTCTTCCTATATGAGCGTTTGGATACAGTATGGAAATATCGGAAGTACTCTTCTTTGGCTTCCGTTAATTCTTTTGCTTATAAAGAATTTTGTTTCAAAAATAACAGCGTTAAATTTCCTAATTCTTTCATTAAGTTTATGCATGTCGTTTTTAGCAGGATATATTCAGGGGGTTTTTTATATTTATATTTTATCTTTTTTATACTATTTATATTTAGTCTTGCAGGAAAAAAAGAAAGTAAAAAATCTAAAAAAACACATCCTTTTTTTAGTTGCAATTTTAACTCCGGTTCTTATAACATTTTTTCAAATTTTACCAACAATACAGCTTTTTTCTGATTCAACAAGAGGAGCATATACGCTTTCTCAAATCGAAAAGAACCTTTCCCCAATAATGAACTGGATTACAATTGTTTTTCCCGATTTTTTTGGCAACCCGGCAACCAGAAATTACTGGCTAGACGGAACTTATATTGAAAGAGTATTGTACCCAGGGAGCGTAGTTTTACTCTTTGCGGTATTTTCCGTATTTAACAAAATAAAAATTACAGAGAGAAAATTCTTTTTAGTAGTAGGAATAATATCATTGGTAATTGCAACTAACTTTCCTTTTGTTAAATATTTATATTTAATTCCAATTGCCGCAAGAACAATAA
>JAMCQQ010000495.1 GCA_023379515.1 Actinomycetota bacterium | reverse complement strand
GAAAAAGAATTATCGGAAGAAGTTTACCGATCTAATTCATTTGGAATTACTGACAGGAGAGGGCGTTTGGCAAGGGTATCTTCTTCCGACTGGATTGCCTGATAATAAGAAAAAACGCAATAGGATAATTCCAACCGGTGAGATTATAACCAAATCTACTAATTAAACTTCTTCCGATAATTCTTTTTCTAATGCATGTAAGTCTTTTATGATAAGTGTTTTTTTTAGAAATGTCACAAGACCTTTCTTTTTGAGAATTTTCATTTCTCGGCTTACGGTTTCGCGTGTCATTCCTGATTCAGCTGCTATCTCCTTTTCTGATAGTTGTAGCTTATATGTTTTACCCTCCTTTTTACCCAAGCGTTTTGTTTGGATGACAAGCTCCATGATAAGTCTTGAGTATGCATTGCCTGCCATAAGATAGGTCATGCGCATTAATAATCCATCCATTCCCCGATAAACCCGGCTTATAAGATCATATAACACATCAGGTTCGCTTTTGATAAATGCTAAAACATCGTTTCTTGGTGCTTTCCATACAGAAAGTTCTGTCATGGCTTCATAAAAATGCTCATTCGGCGTATTGTTGATTGCCCACGACATCGGAAAGTAAGAAATTGGCCTAAAAATGTTCAGCATAATCTCATCACCTTTTTTGGTAATGGCGTATTCTTTGACATACCCTTTTGTAAGGTAAAAAATTCCGGTAGGATCATCATCTGGACGGATTAAAATTTCACCTTTTCGATATGTCTGATTCTTAAATTGTTTAAAAAACTTGTCAATTTTCTTAACTACCTCTTCGTCCATGTCCTTTATTATACCAGTTTTACTAAGAATTAAGATGCTTCTTGCTGAGAGAAGAAGAAAGTACTTATTTCGACATTTATTCAGCTCCCAAACGATCCTGCTTTATCGCTTTGATTGCTACAGCACTTTTACCTTACTTGTCTCGCCGTAGCTTTAGTTAAGGAGGATTTAGTCTTTTTGGTAAACTTGGGATTTTCAACTTCAAAAGTAGACGCTACTTAAGTACTTTTGGGGGTGAAACGCTATAACGATATAATGAGTCTGAAGCAGGATGCTAAGAAATAAAATCGGCTCTGCTACTAAGTACCCCATAGTTTTATTGACATAGTCATTACTTGTTGGTATAATAACTTTTAGTAAAGGCAGATTGAAATAATACATCTGCTTATCAATTTTTAGATTAGTATAAGATAAGTAACCACACAAAAATTTTATAAATAGTATCTTCCTCTAATCCACATTTTATTAAGCAGCTTTATTCTTTCAATTAAAACTTATGTATAAAAGATTTGCGCCAAGATATAAACAAAGAAATAAAAGATTTGCGCCAAAACAGCTTCCGCAGGGAGATCTTTTAAACGCAATTAGAGCTATAGAGATAGTAAATAGCACTAAGGATAATCAAGTTGAAGAACAATATACTCCTAAAAACGGATTTTTAGACTTTGAATTAGTGCATCAATTAAAAGATAATATTACGGCTAAGGGGTATAAAATACCTACTCCAATTCAGGATGGGGCAATTGATCATGTTCTTTCCGGAAGAGATGTTATTGGTATTGCAAATACGGGTACCGGTAAAACCGCCGCATTTTTAATCCCTTTAATAAATAAAGTTTATCTTAATAAATCCAATAAAGTACTTATTATTGCTCCAACCCGTGAACTCGCTCTGCAAATTCAGGAAGAGCTTAGCGATTTTTCCAAAAGCCTTGGTATTAAAACAGTGCTTTGTATCGGCGGAATGAGTTTATGGAGGCAAAAAAACGAACTTAAACAAAATATTAACTTTGTTATCGGCACTCCCGGAAGAATTAAAGATTTAATAGGCGAAAGAAGTTTAGTGTTATCTTTCTTTAATCACGTCGTTTTGGACGAAGCAGATAGAATGGTGGATATCGGTTTTATTAACGATATAAAATATTTTATCTCTCTTTTGTCGGTAAACAGACAGTCGCTTTTTTTCTCCGCGACAATTCCCCCTAAAGTAAAGGAAATTCTAAACTCATTTGTTAAAAACCCTATTACAGTTTCTGTTGAAAAACAAGCAACAGCCGAAAATATAGAGCAAAGGGTTATTAAAGTGGCAAAGCATGAAAAAATAGACAAACTGCATGATTTATTAGCCTTAAAAGAATTTGAAAAAGTTTTGGTTTTTGGAAGAACGAAGTGGGGAATGCAAAAACTTACAGATGAATTATTAAGAAGGGGTATTAGGGCAGGAGTAATACATGGCAATAAAAGCCAGGGACAAAGACAAAAGGCTTTGGAAAGTTTTAAAAATAACCAAGTTAGCGTTCTTTTAGCAACAGACGTTGCATCAAGGGGTTTGGATATTCCTAATGTAAGTCATGTTATAAATTTTGATATGCCCGCAAGCTTTGATGATTACATTCATAGAATCGGAAGAACAGGCAGAGCCGATAAAAAAGGAATAGCCCTGACATTTATTGAATAAGTTATCCTATTGTTTTTTGTCCGAGGCCTTTTCTAATAGAAGAGTCGATTACACGCTGACCGATAAGAATATCCTGTCTTGTTTGTTCCGAAAGATTTAATTTTTGTATCTGTTTAAAATTAAACCAGGCAAATTCTGTTTTAGAAGAACTTGGAGGTTTATGAAGTCTTTTTACTTTAGCATAATAAATATTGTAGTTAGCGCCATCGTTAGAAGAATATGTATAAACAGAATTAATATTTTGTAGTTTCAATTTAATACCTAAACAATCATAAAAAATATCTCTAAAAGCCTCTTCGCCTGTTTTGTTTTTAATTTCTTTTTTTCCAAATAAAGACCAAGAAGGATTCTGACCGGCAGAATTTGTTTGTTGCAAGAGAATTTGCTCTGACTTGGGGTGATATAAAAATCCGCTTGCATAAAAATTTTTATGCATCATATCTATTATACATTATTTTTGAGGGCTTTGTATTAGATTTTTAGCTCTATAATTTCATCAGATGTATAAATCCAAATCTGTACGGTTCTTTGCCTTATCGGGTTTTTGCCTTTTCCGTCTCGGCCGTCGTGTTCGAAAATGGCAATCTGTTGATACTTTCCAAGCTCAACCGCGCCATTTCTTATAGGCATTATTACGCTTGCATGGGAAAAAGCTAAAGCTCTTATATGCGCCGCCGCATTATAATCCTCATCAACTTCGTCGCAAAAAGGGTTATCCTGACATCTATGATTATAATCAGAAGTTGGATGAGAATACTCTTTATGAACTCTAGTGGATCTTTTATCTTCAGGGATGTGTTTTAGGGTATGTTCTACCATGTCTTGTAAAAGATTTTGCTCTGCAATTTCATTTACAATAATACCCATTGTTGTATGCTTGCTGTTTACAATTACAAATCCGTTTTTTGCTCCTGAATTTTTAATTGTCGCATTAACATCATCTGTTATGTCTTTTATATAGGTATGTTTTGTAGAGGGAAACTTAAGTTCTTTTAAAAAAGCTTTCATATTTTAGTGAAATATAATTCTATCATAAAAATGGTTTAAACTTAAATGTAAATGTGTATAATAGGCTTGATGTTTTTTGTAGCTAAATTAATCAGAAAAAATATATTATTTTTATTGATCTTCTTTCTTTCGGCCTGTTTTATAACCTATCCTCTTATTTTTAATTTAGGCTCACTTTCAACAGGTTATGGCGACGAATTATTAATAGCATGGAATCATAATTGGAATATTTATATTTTTTCTAAAAATTTGTTAAACATCTTTAATATTTTTCAGGCAAATATTTATTTCCCATACCAAAATTCCCTTGCATTTTCTGATACTTATTTTACAAACAGTTT
>JAMCQQ010000494.1 GCA_023379515.1 Actinomycetota bacterium | reverse complement strand
CTTTTATGTCCCGCTCCTGTAAATATGAAGATAAGTCCTCGGCCATTCTCTTGGTAAGAGTTGTAACTAAAACTCGTTGTTTTTTCTTAACTCGTTTTTCAACTTCCCAAATTAAATCTTCTATTTGACCTTTTGTTGGTTTAACAGCAACTTTAGGGTCAACAAGTCCTGTCGGTCTTATTAATTGTTCGGCGACGGCATTATTTTCTTTTGCAAGACTAATTTCATAATCATTGGGTGTTGCGCTTACATAAATAATCCTGCTAACTTTTCGCATAAATTCTTCAAATTTTAATGGTCTGTTATCCAAGGCCGAAGGAAGTCTAAAACCATAATCTATAAGAGTTTGTTTTCTGGCTTTGTCTCCATTATACATTCCTCTAATTTGCGGAACAGTTATGTGTGATTCGTCTATAATTGTTAAAAAATCCCTGTCGCACTCCTTAAAATAATTTAAAAGACTGTATGGAGGTTCTCCTTCCTTTCTGCCATCAAAGTATCTTGAATAATTTTCTATACCGTTTACAAAACCAATTTCTTTTATCATTTCCAGGTCGTAATTAGTTTTTTGTAAAAGCCTATGAGCTTCTAGTATTTTGCCTTGTTTTTTTAACTGCTTAATTCTTATGGCAAGATCATCTTTTATTTTTGGAAAAACTTGCTTGTAGGTTAAAGGGTTAGTCATATAATGTTTTGCAGGATAAATAACTAAACTTGGTAATAGCGTAATTGTGTCAGCGCTAACAGTATCAAACTCAGCCAAACTCTCTATTTTATTATTGGATATAGTAATCCTTACGCCAAAGTCTAGATATGCCGGAAATAAATCTATATCTTCTCCTCTTATTCTAAAAGAGCCTCTTTTAAATTCGTAATCATTTCTTTCATATTGTAGGTCGGTAAGCCGCAAAATAATGTCTTTTTGTGTTAATTTAACTCCCTGTTTTAATTCAAGAACAAACTTGCCATATTCTAAAGGTGAACCCAAGTTATATATGCAGGAAACCGAAGCAACTACAATTACGTCTTTTCTGGTTAACAAATTTGTAGTAGCGGAAAGTCTCAATTTATCTATTTCTTCATTTATTTCAACCTCTTTTTCTATATATGTGTCGCTTTGCGGAATATACGCTTCTGGCTGATAATAATCGTAATAAGAGACGAAATAACAAACCGCATTGTTTGGAAAAAAATCTCTAAATTCCTGATAAAGCTGGGCAGCCAGCGTTTTATTATGAGAGATAACAAGAGTTGGTTTTTGGATTTTCTGAATAACATTTGCCATGGTAAATGTTTTTCCGCTGCCTGTTACACCCAATAAAACCTGATTTTTGTAATTTTTTTCAAGGCCATAAGCTAGCTTTTCTATAGCTTGCGGTTGGTCTCCTGTGGGTTTGAATTTTGATTCCAGCGTAAATTTCATAAACATAATTTTAACACAAATTGATACACTTTGACTTCTTGACAAAGTTTGTATATTTTTCGTATAAAATATAAATACGATTATATGGCTGGAGTTTTATATAAAAAAGAAAGAGAAGTGCTCGAATTTTTAGCACAGTTTCAAAAACAATACGGTTACTCACCGACATTATCCGAAATTGCTCAAGGTACGGGGCACAGAAGTAATTCAACAGTCCATAATTTAATTAAATCGCTGGTTGAGAAAGGATACGTTCAAAAGGTAGATGGCAATACAAGAGTGTTAAAAATCGTTGATGACAAGGTTTCTCTCTCTCTTTCAGGCAGTAAACCGGCCATAGAGTTACCACTTTTGGGATTCATTGCAGCCGGAAGCCCCTTAGAGCCTCATACAGACCCGTATAAATCTTTTTATGTGTCTGCGTCATTATTATCTGGTAAAAACACAGCTTATGTTCTGCAGGTTAAAGGAAATTCAATGATAGAAGACGGAATTCTAGACGGTGATTATGTGATTATAGAAAAAATGTCCGAAGCGGCAAACGGAGATATAGTGGTCGCAATCGTTGATAATAATTTAGCAACACTTAAAAAGTTTTATAAAGAAAATGGCAGGGTTGTTTTAAAACCCGCAAATTCAGAAATGTCGCCGATTTACCCGACCAGCTTAACTATCCAGGGAAAAGCTGTCGGCATTGTTAGAAAGTTTATCTAATAACCATTTTAAAACACTGCCTCTTTTATAGTTTAGGATATGTTTTAGTGTTTATGACCGAATTAAATAAGAACAACGGACATTATTCAGAACAAAACGGTCATGCCTTAAGAGGACAACATGAAAGAATCAGAAAGTTACTAGGGGGTGCTATGCCGGAATCTATTCCCGGTTTTGACGGTATTAATACCACAAAATCTCAGTTAATAAGAAGAACCATGAGAAGAACTCCAAGAACCGGAAAGAAATAAATTATTTTCTAAATTTAACAATTTTTAATTTGTGATTTATATACCAAAAGAGAGCAAGAACAAAAATAATACCTAAAAACAACTCAACTTTTCTATAATAAGGCTCAAGCGCGTGCCACTGACTTCCAAAATAAACACCGATATAAGTCAAAAACAAAGACCAGATAAATGAGCCTAAGAATGTATAAAAAGAAAATTTTAAGATATTCATTTCAGATAATCCTGCCGGAAGAGATATAAACGTTCTGATAGCGGGAAGTAGTCTTGAGAAAAAAACAACATAATCTCCGTATTTTTTTAACCAGCTTACAGCTCTTTCATATTCGTGAACTGTTAATAAAAGAAATTTTCCATATTTTTTTATCAATTTAATTATTATGTGTTCTTCAAGATAAAATCCTATTCCATAAGCAATTAAAGAACCAGCTAAATTACCAAATGCGCCCATAAGCACAACGAGCCAAAAATTCAATTCTCCCTGCCCAACTAAAAATCCCGCAAAAGGCATAGTAACTTCGGAAGGAATTGGAATTAAAGCAGACTCAAGCGTCATTAAAACGAAAATCCCAAGATACCCTGTAGATTCAATAAGATGTATAATAAAGTTTGTTAAAAGTTCAATCACGTTTATGGGCAATTTATACATTGTATCAACACCAATTGGCAATTTACAAGACATAACTTTAAGGGCATTGGAAACTCTATCCGAAGTTGATTACATTGCGTCCGAAGATACCAGGAAAACAGGGATTTTAATAAAACATTATTTTAAAGGAAAAGAAATAGAAATGAGCAAAAAAGTTTTTTCATACTATGAACAAACAGAGATAAAACGAATTCCTCAAATAATTAATTTGCTCTTAAACGGAAAGAACGTTGCTTTAGTTTCGGATGCTGGTACGCCAACGATTTCTGACCCCGGGTTTAAACTTGTCAAGGAATGTTTAAAAGAAGGGATTAAAGTAGTCTCAATTCCTGGTCCGACATCACTAATTAGCGCTCTTGTTTCATCGGGTCTTCCTACAGATAAATTTTTATTTTTGGGATTTTTGCCAAAAAAACCAGGACACAGAAAAACAATGCTTAAAAATTTAAAAAAATCTTTAAGATTGATAAATTCAACGGTTATTATTTTTGAATCACCGTATAGACTGCTTACTACACTATCGGAATTAAAAGAGATATTAGGAGACATAGAAATAGTTATTGCAAGAGAACTTACAAAAATTCATGAAGAAGTAAGAAAAGATTTAATCAGCAATCTAATTAATCATTATAAAACCGGTGTCAAAGGAGAAATAGTAATACTTTTAAACTTAAAGTGATTTAATTTGTTTTTCTATTTGCAAAAGTCTGTTATATTTAGCAACTCTTTCTCCTCTTACTGGAGCGCCGAATTTCACATAATCGGCAGATGCAGCTACGGCAAAATCCGCAATAAAATCATCATCCGTTTCTCCGCTTCTATTAGAAACAATAATTTTTAAATTCGCCTGTCTTGCCATTTCAACAACAGCCAAAGCTTCTATAACCGTACCAATTTGATTAGGTTTAACAACAATTGCACTCACTGTTTTTTTATCAAGTGCGGTTTGCAAACGGTAAGGATTTGTAACTGTTAAGTCATCTCCGACAATAAGTATTTGTCCTGATAGCTTTGAATAAAGCTTTGCCCACCCGTCCCAATCATCTTCCGAAAGACCGTCTTCCAAATAAAGCAGATGAAAATCTTTATTTACTAATTCGTAAAATGAAATAATATCATCGGCATTAAGCGCAATTGATTTATCTTTAATATGATATGTTTGATCTGCAAAAAAGCTATTGGCTGCTGCGTCCAGGCCCAAAAAAACATCAAAGCCAACTCTTAGGTTAGCTGATTCAACCGCTTGTTTTAGCAATAATAGTGCGTCAAGATTCGTAGAAACAGTAGGGGAGAATCCGCCTTCATCACCTGTTAGAGTAGATAAGTTATTAGTTTGCAAAAGTCTTTGTAAGCTAAAGTAAACATCAGTTCCTATATTTAAAGATTCTTCATATGATTTTGAAGTAGCAGGTATAAGCAGAAACTCCTGAAAATCAAGTGTACCCTTAGCGTGTTTTCCACCGTTAATAAGATTAAATGCAGGAGTTGGAATCTTTAAAGGAATATTTTCCTTTTTAATATACTCTCTTAAATATAAAAATAAAGGAAGCACGGAGCTTCTGGCAGCAGCTTTGGCAACGCTCATAGAAACGGACAATGTTGCGTTAGCACCAAGTCTTGCTTTATTGTGAGTTCCGTCCAGGTCAATTATTTTTCTATCGATGTCTTGTTGTTTTGCCGCGTCCATGCCAGCAAGTGCGGGGCCGATAATTTCTTCGACATTTAAAATTGCGTTATTTACCCCAAGACCTTGAAATTTTTTATCACCGTTATCTCTTATTTCTAACGCTTCGTATTTTCCCGTTGATGTGCCGGATGGAGATGATGCTGTTCCTGTTGCGCCGTCGGTTAAAATAGTAGTTGTTTCAATAGTGGGGTAGCCTTTGGCATTTAAAATTTGTCTTGCGAATATTTGTTTAATTTTAGCCATATTATTTATTTAAAATTTCTTTTTCCGTTTGTGAAAGCAATTTTCTGGTGCTTTCGATTGCATCGGGGGAGACTGATACGCTTGTTATTCCCCATGCTAAAAGTTTTCTAACAAGTTCAGGATAAGTAGACACTGCCTGTCCGCACATCGAAGACGTAATGCCGTATTTATGGGCTATCTTGATAACGTGTTCAAATACCCAAAGAGTTGAATCATTCATTTCGTTAAATTCACTCTCTACTTCGGAATTATCTCTGTCTGTTCCCATAATAAGCATGGTTAAGTCATTTGAACCTATTGAAATGCCGTCTATTCCTACTTTAATAAATTTTTCCAGTAATATTACGTTTGCAGGAATTTCTACCATCATCCAAATTTTAAATGTCGCAGAGCGGGAAAGACCAGAATCATTGATAATTCTTTTTACTTTTACGAGTTCATCAACGGTTCTTACAAACGGAATCATTAGCCACAAATTTTTGTATCCCATTTTGTCTCTTACAATTTTTATTGCTTCAAGTTCGAGCTTAAAAACTTCCGGGTCATGAATGTACCTAAATGCGCCCCTAAACCCCAACATTGGATTTGATTCTTGGGGTTCAAATTCATTTCCTCCAACTAAATTTCTATATTCGTTAGTTTTAAAATCAGAGGTTCTATACACAACCGGCTTATGCTCAAAAGCCTTACAAAATATAGCAATATCATTTGATAACTTATCTATGTAGATGTGTTTTTTACCATCTTGAATCATTTTCTTAGGATGAACTCCGATATCGGCCATAATAAATTCAGCCCTTAATAAACCTACGCCGTCTATGTTTCTTCTTGCAATTTCTTCAGCTAAGTCAGGTTCCGCAAGATTTACATAGAGCTTTGTTGCGGTTTTGATATTTGAAGTACTCTCATTTAATTGGCTTTTCGTAATAGAAAATCCACCTCTATAAATTTCTCCTTTTGTGCCGTTAACAGTTATTACATTGCCTGTTTTCAATTTTTGGGTTGCTACTTTAGTACCTACAACAGCAGGAATTCCGAGTTCTCTAGAAACAATCGCTGCATGAGAAGTTCTACCTCCACTATCTGTAACTATGGCTACGGCTTTTTTCATTGCCGGAACAAAATCGGGGTTGGTTTGAGGAGCAACTAAGATATCACCTGTTATAATTTTTCCTATCTCTTTAGCGGAAAGAATTATCTTTACAACACCTGAAGCAATTCCAGGACTTGCTGGATCACCTTTTAAAATTAAGTCTGTTTCTCTTAATATTGTATCATTTGCTTTGACTGCGTTTTTAGTGGTTGTTACAGATCTGGTTTGAACGATATAAATCTTATTTTTTTCAATTGCCCATTCAATATCTTGAGGAAAGTAATAATGTTTTTCAATTTCTTTACCAAGTCTTGCTAAACTTAATATTTCTTTTTCTGATAGTTTTTGCTTTGAACCCTGTTTTTTAGAAAGTTTTACTTCTTTATTATTAATTCCTTTTTTTATTAAACTGCGGTTTTGAAAGGAAATTTTTTTCGATAACAATTTTAATTCCTTTTTTTCTACTTCGTAATGATCAGGGGTAACTGCTCCCTGGACAATTAATTCCCCTAAACCATATATAGCTTCTATTGTAATTTTGGATTTATCATTTGTAACAGGATCAATCGTAAACATAATGCCAGATTTATCGGATTCAACCATCTTTTGTACAACCAAAGCAATACCTATTTTTACATTATCGTATTTTTGCTGGTGTCTGTAATAAATAGCTCTACCATCATATAAAGAGGCCCAACCTTCTTTGATTTTTTCTATAAGAACTGCGTCGCCTTTGACGTTTAAAAATGTTTCTTGTTGGCCTGCAAAAGAAGCATTGATTAAGTCTTCGGCAGTTGCGCTGGATCTTACGGCTACGAGGGCATGGTTAAATGGTCCACCTAACTTGTTATAAGATGCAATAATTTCTTTAATTAATCCATCGGATAGTTTACCGTTAGTAATAAGTTTTTTAATGTGTAAAGAAACCTGTTCTAAAGATTTTGAATCTTCAAAATTAGTTGTAGCTAATAGATGTTTAATTTTTATATTGAGGTCATTTTCCCTGATAAAATCGTAGTAAGCGTTTGAGGTAATCACAAAGCCAGGAGGAACCGGAAAACCTGCGTTTGTCATTTCGCCCAAATTTGCTCCCTTTCCGCCGACTAGCGCAACGTCTTCTTTTCTTATTTCCGAAAACCAGGCAATATGGTGGGCAGAATACGGCATAATATTATTATCATAGCATTTTTAATAAATTTCAAGAAGATGCGTTTTAGGATGCTAAGATTTTTTTAAGCTTTTCCACCAGTTCTACGGGAGTCGGATCTTGCCCATATTCCAACGCTAAATAGTATGATGTCCAATCAGAATATGTAATGCTTAGAAACATTTTCGAAAATACGTCATTGCCATCCATATTAATAATTTCTGAATCAATATTATTTTCTTTAAGTAAATTTGCAGTTGCCTGGTATCGCTTTATGTTTTTGGGATTATCATCTTGATCCTTAAGCATTATAATAAAAAATTTCCCCTGCGGGTTTGTAAACCCCACCATTTCATTATGATTTAATTCAGGAAAAAAATTCCAAAAAGCAGGAGTTTTTGCATTTTCATTTATCTTTATTTTCCAGATCATAGCAACAGATTTATATTTTAAAGATGCATAAATTACAGGTGTTTTACCATTAATTTTTTTAGCTAAAAGTTTACCTTTTTCTTCTAATTCCGGCATTTTGTCATTAAATTTATCGGAAAGTGAAATAATATCATTTGTCAAATCAGGAATTAATTCATGATTTACTAAAAGTTTAAATAATGCGCCAAAAAAATATCCTGTTCCCATCCGCGGTTGATAATTTGGGTAGGGGACTGGTAATTTTATAAAAGGAGCGTTGTATTCATTACAAAGTTGTTCTATTTTTCCTCCGCTTGATATGCCAATAAACCTAAGATTTTTTTCGTGTGCTTCATTAAGCGATGCTATGCTTTCTTCTGTGTTGCCGGAATATGATGTAATTATATTAAGAGCAGTATTATTTTGTGCCTTAAAAGGTAGGGAGTAAAAACGATTAATATAAATTTCAAATGGTTTGTATTCAGGATGAATTTTAAATAAGCTATCGCAATAAGTTCTTAGTAAGTTTGCAGGCAATGCTGATCCTCCCATTCCGGAAATTGTAACTGAACTGAAGACGTTTTCAATTTTTATATTGTTTGCCAATGAAATACCTATTTTAAATTGATTTGGTGTATCTAAAATAAATTGCCTAAAATTTGATTTATCTACAAAATTACTCATCACAAATTTTCCTTTATTAAGGTTACTAGCTCTTTAGTTTTTATCTTTGTTAACTCATCTGATCTTGATTCTATATTAAGCCTGAGTAGTGGTTCTGTATTAGATTTTCTTAAATTAAATCTCCAATCTTTATATTCAACAGACAATCCGTCTATATATTCTATTTTGCCATCTTTATATCTTTCTTTTACTAATTCAATAATTTTTTCTTTTTTTTCTGTTTCAAAGTTAATTTCTCCCGAAATAAAATATTTTGAAGTATAGGGAAGGGCAAGCTCTGAAAGTGTCGTATTATATTTTGAAATCATTTCTAAAATTAAAAATAAAGGGATTATGCCATTATCTCTATAAAAATTTTCTTTAAAATAAAAATGAGAAGACATTTCACCGGCAAATACGGCATCTTCTTGCTTCATTTTGCCGGCAATTACTGTCATACCTGGTTTTGAAATTATCGTTGTTCCTCCCGAATTATTAATTTCTTCGGTTGTAGCCCAGATAAGACGCGGGTCAATTAATATTTTTCCTCCAGGGTATTTTTTAAGAATTTCCTTAGCCAGAATTGCAGTAATAAAATATCCTTCTATGAAATTAGCTTTTTCATCCGCAAAAAAGCATCTGTCTCCGTCGGCGTCCCATGAAACTCCCAAGTTTGCATTTTCTTTTTTTATTAATTGCAAGGTCTCTTTTCTATTTTCGGGCAAAAGGGGATTAGGAGGTCCTTTTGGAAATGTTCCATCTGGATTTTCATTCAGTGGAATTAAGGTTAAAGGAAGATTAAACATTTCAACAGCCTTTTTAAAGATTATATAATCAACTCCAAAATTTGCGTTGGCGACAATTTTCATTGGTTTTATTAAAGATACATCAACGTATGAAACAGCTTTCTTAATAAAATCTTCTCTTACATTTAGCTTTTCAATTTTCCCTTTGATCTTTGAATCTGCAACTTGATACGAATCATTAATAACCATGTCTTTCATTTGAGATAGACCTGTATTACCGGAAATCGGCTCGGCGTTTCTTTTGCAGAAATTCATGCCATTGTACTCTCGTGGATTATGAGAGGCAGAAACTGTAATACCTCCATCAACATCGTTACTGCCAACTGCAAAATAGAACTCATCGGTTGATACAACTCCTATATTAAAAACGTCAACTCCTGCATTAACGAAGGTATTTAATATGCTGTTAAATAAGCTTTCTCCTGATTCTCTTACGTCCCGGCCTAAAACTACTTTTTTAGGATTAAATAATTTAATGTAACTTTGGGTAATTTTTTCTGCTATTTCTTCGTTAAAATCTGTAGGGTATATACCTCTGACATCGTAAGACTTGAAAATGTCGCTGTTAACTTGCATTAATCTATCTTATAAATCAGCAAGGAAAAAGTCAATTGATTTTTCCAAAGGAAATGATATTTTACCGGTTTTATGCTTTAAATCAATCTCAAAAAGTTTGTTGTATAAAGTTAAAAGTTTACTTCTATCAAAAAAGGAAAGCTGTCTTTTAAATTTTGATAACTGCCACGGAGCCAGTTTTTTTGCTTCATCTATTGCGCTTTTACTTTCTTCTGTTTGACTTATTAAAAGCCTGAATTGCCTTATTATCATAAAAAATATTATCTCTGCTTCTTGTGTTTTTAAAATTTGG